>UQFC01000013.1 GCA_900540335.1 uncultured Clostridium sp.
TTACCAGCCTGGCCATTATGCAGCTGGAAGAGAGGGGAATCCTTGATCTTGATGATCCGGTCAGCAACTATATCCCCGAATTTACTAACAAAAATCAGGATACCATTACGATCCGGCACCTTTTAAGTCATGCAGGAGGATTTTTCCCTCTTCCCAGAATTTTAGTCAATCAGGTTGCCGAAACGCTGGGGCTTGACGAGTCAGTGACAGGTGATTTTGCCTATCATGACGGATTGGCCCGGGAGGGAATCCGCCTGATTGCCAAACGTCTGGATGAACAGACAAAGGAACACGGTTTAAACGGAAGACCAGGAGAGTATCTGAGCTATTGTAATGATGGCTTTTGCCTTTTATCCGACATCATCCGGAGATACGGCGGTGGACCGTCCTTTGCCGATTATCTTATCAAAAACATCCTGAACCCCCTTCATATGGACAGAAGTTTTTGTGATTTTATCCGCCCCAGCCTCGACGAAAATGCCGCCACCCTTTATAAAAAGACGGACAACACCATGATCGGTCATAGAAACTACCATGATAACGCCCTGGTTTTAAACGGAAGCGGCGCAATGAAATCTACCTTAAATGATTTGAAAAAATACCTTCACATGTACCTGAACCTGGGCCGAACAGCAGACGGCAGCAGAATCCTGAGCCAGTACCGCGTCCGTGAAATGTGCAAGCCCCGCCAGCCCTATAATGGAAACGGCGCTTACGGGTACGGGTTATCCATGAAGCAGATGGATGATTTGACCATCATTGAGCATGGAGGCTCGCTTCCCGGTGTTTCTTCCCATATTGCATGGTCCTATGAAGCAGATGCAGGAGTAATTGTTCTGTGCAATACCTCCGGCGTTCCGGTCGGCCTGATCTCGGATGGACTGATGAAGGTTTATAACGGAAAAAGTCCTCTTGAAAAAAGAGATACCTGGCAGGAGACTCCCTGGAGCGAGGAGACCAGGAATGCTGCAGCAGGCACCTATCTTTCTGGCGAGGTAGTCACCGTAAAGCTGTATTTGAAGGAGGACGGTTCTGTCGGACTTACGGAGAATGGAACAGAAAAACCGTTGATTACCGTCAATCCCTGCGCCGCCCTTGTACGAAATCCCTGTTCTGATTTATTTCTTCGATTGATCAGCGATGAAGAGAGGGGTATTTTTGCCATTGCATACGGAAGCCGTATGATTCCCAGAATCCAGTAAAAACTCAGGAAGCTGATTTCAACTTTCCCATTAAAAAATGATAAATGGGAAAGTTGAACAGGTTCTTATAAAAGACTTTTTCCAAACGTATCAAGCAGACGAATCGTCTCGTCAATATCTTCTTTTTTCGCTTCCGGATGGAGAGTACACATACGCAAAACTGTTTTTCCATTTAAAACAGTAGTAAATACTGCTGCATATCCGCTTTCCAGTATTTTTTTTGATATGTTTTCATTGAAAAGATTTAATTCCTCTTCAGAATATCCCTTTGGTGCATAACGGAAATTCACCATAGCCAGCTGGGCGGGAGAAATGATTTCCCAGTCCGGAAGAACCCGCAGTGCTTCCTCTGCCCAGTTTGCCAGCTGGAATCCGTGTTCAATTGCACTGCCTATCAAATCCGTTCCCAGAATCTGCAGAGTAAGCCAGAGCTTTAAACCGCGCGCCGGTCTTGTAAGCTCCATTCCAAGATCCCAGGTATTCAGATTTTCAGAATCACCTTCTATATCCTTCAAATATTCAGGATTAACGTGAAAGCTGTGAAATAAATGCTCCACTTGATTAACAAGAACCATGGCACATCCATACGTCTGATAAAGCCACTTGTGAGCATCCCAGCTGATGCTGTCTGCCAGCTGGGTACCGTCAAGAAGATGCTTGTACCTGGGACTCAGCAAAACAGAAGCCCCGTACGCTCCGTCAATGTGGAACCACATCTGATATTTTTTTGAAATTTCCGACAGTCTTTTAAACGGATCAATGCTTCCTGTATTTGTAGTTCCGGCAGTTCCGATAATAACAAAGGGAATCAGTCCATCCTCTTTATCTTTTATAATCTGCTCTTCCAAAAGCTCTGTATTGATAGTAAAATCGCTCAGGCAGGGGATTTTCCTGATACGGGTATTGGGAATTCCGATGATTCGAAGTCCTTTTGCAACAGAACTGTGTGTCTGTTCGGAAATATAGGCAACCCCGAGGTGCAGTGTCTCGTCGTTTAATTTATAATCTCTGGCAGCCGTAAGAGCCGTGATATTTGCCATGGAGCCGCCGCTTACGAAGACTCCTCCTGACTGATTTCCGAATCCAGCCTGTTCACAAAACCATTTTAATAATTTCTGTTCAATACAATTTACCATAGGCGCAAGCTTGCTTCCGCCTGCGTGAATATTATAAGCCGAGGTCATAATATCTCCCAGCCAGGAAATCGAGGAGGCAGGACCGGGAACAAAGCCAAAGAAACGCGGATGATTGGAATCCCCCCGATAACGGTAAACCTCCTCCATCATTTCTTCTACAACCTCCTTGGCAGGACGTCCGTCACGGGAAATCTCCAGAGCTTTGACCTTTTCCATCTGACCGTCCGGCACCTCCCAGATGACCTGCTGCGTATGGATATTGTGTTTATCAAGACAGAAATTATGAACAAAATGCTTGATTTCTGTTTCCAGCTGAGAACTGTTTAAAATATTTTCACTATTTAACATATCTGTAAACCCTTTCTGCGTTCTGTCTATTGATGTTTTTGCAGTAGTAGTGTACACTAAAATCATCTATTTGTTAAATTTATAAATCTTATAATATATATGAAAAAATTTGATAAGGGAGATTATATGGAAATTCGCAACATCACTACTTTTTTAAAAGTAGCTGCAACCCAGAATTTTTCAAAGGCGGCAGAGCAGTTAGGATACTCTCAATCCGCTGTAACCATACAGATTCAGCAATTGGAACGAGAGCTGCAGACGCAGCTGTTTGAGCGTATCGGAAAACGGGTGTATCTGACAAAAAGCGGTGAGGACTTTGTCGCCTATGCCAATCAGATTATGAATGCGGTAGAGCAGGCGGCAGCATTTTCCGGTGAAAAAAACACGCTAAAAGGAAAGCTTCGAATCGGAGGTGTGGAATCTGTCTGTACCACCTTGATTCCGGAGCTGATCCTTGAACTGCACGAAGCTTTTCCGGAAATAGAACTGGTTATCCGTTCCGGGACAACCGATGAATTGATAGAACTTGCCAAAAGAAATGAGCTTGATTTTGTTTTTACCCTGGATAAAAAATTAAATCATCCGGAATGGATCTGCGCCTCTCAGACTGCGGAGGAGATTATTTTTGCAGCGCCGAAAAAACAGAATTTTCCCGCAATGTCCATCGAAGAGCTGGTACAAAAACCCTTTATTCTGACGGAGCGCGGAGCTGCCTACCGATATGAGCTGGAACAGCTGCTTGCGGAACAGGAGCTTCGGATTGAACCGATTCTGGAAATCGGAAATACAGAAACCATTATTAAATTACTGAAAAGAGGAATGGGATATTCTTTTTTGCCGAAATGTACGGTACGGCAGGAATTAGAAAACGAAGAGCTGGTTCAAATTCAGACAGATTTTCCGGTTGTGAAAATGTATTGCCAATTGCTTTATCACAAAAACAAATGGCTCACACCACAGATGAACGCATTTATCCAGCTGGTGAAAAAAACCGGAACAAATCCATTTACGATCTGTCCCGGTTCCTTTTGATTGATTACAGTTTATTTACCCGCTTCATAGCTGCCTGCACCATGCCGGTCAGGGCAAACAATGCCAGGGCGTTGGGGATAACCATCAGGTTATTAAACATATCAGACAGTTCCCATACCAGGTCATTGGAAGCCAAGGTGCCCAGGAAAATAAAAATCAGGGCAAGGATGGTATATACCTTGGTAGCCTTTTCTCCGAAAAGATAAGCAACGTTGATCTTTCCAAAAAGATTCCATCCCAGGATGGTAGAAAAAGCAAAGAAGAACAGGGTAATTGCAATAAATACAGCGCCAAACTGTTCTCCGAAAACCAGTCCGAAAGCAGTCTGAGTCAGGTTTGTTTTATTCACCACTTCTGTAACTGCGCCGGTATAGCCGTTTGCAAGGATTCCGTCGCTGGTATACAAAGTAGAAATTACCACCAGAGCATTTAAGGTAAGAACAACGAAGGTATCAATAAAAACACCAATCATTGCCACACAGCCCTGCTCGTGGGGGGATTTTACATTTGCCAGTGCATGGGCATGGGGAGTGGAACCCATACCGGCTTCATTGGAGAATAAGCCGCGCTTTGCACCCTGAGTCAGAGCAATCTTCAGTGCTGCGCCCACAGAACCGCCGATAATGGCCTGCGGCTGGAAGGCATACCGGAAAATCATTCCAAAGGTTGCAGGAATGTACTTGATTCTGACAGCCAGCAAAAGAAGGCTTCCCACTAAAAACAATGCCGCCATAATAGGAACAATCTTCTCTGTAACAGACGCAAGACGCTTGATTCCGCCCAGGAAAATAAAGCCGCAGATGACAACAAGAATCAGTCCCACAGTCCAGGACGGAATGCCGAAAGCTGTCTGGCAGGTAGAACCGATGGAATTCGACTGTACCATGCAGCCAAAAAATCCCAGTGCCAGAGTAATCGCAATGGCAAAGAAACCGGCCAGAAATTTTCCAAGAGAGCCTTTAAACGCGGTTGTTATGTAATAAACAGGACCACCGTGGATATTGCCGTCGTTATCGATGATACGCGTTTCCTGGGCAAGCGTAGCCTCTGCGTAAATCGTAGCCATACCAAAAAACGCAATCACCCACATCCAGAAAATAGCGCCCGGACCTCCGGTCAGGATTGCGCCGGAAGCACCGACAATATTACCGGTTCCCACCTGGGCAGCAATAGCAGTAGCAAGCGCCTGGAAGGAGCTCATTCCGGATTCATGCTTTTTGCCATTCAGCGTCAGATTGCCGAATACATGGCGCATTCCTTCGCCAAAGCATCGAACCTGGATAAACCGGGTTTTGATGGAGTAGCACAGTCCGACTGCAATCAGCATAAAAAACAGAATGTAATCGGAAAGGTAGCTGTTGATTGTTTGCACGATAGGTAACAGTGTTTCAGACATTTTTCTTCTCCTCACATACATAAAAATAGAGCAGCTGATGATAGCTGCTCTGAAAAAACATGTAAATTGAGAAAAGGCAGTACGAAGAATCCCACTATAAAAGATTCTCGCCTCTGTCTCCTTTACCTGAGAGATTCAGTCCGTCAGGACCTTACACCTTCGGTACTCAATTAAGAGTTTTTCCAGAGTATTCTCCGCTTCCAGTTTCCGTATTCCAGATTCAAGAAGTTTCATCGAATGCTCATACAGAATATCACACAGAAAAGCATTTGTCAATGAGTGGCGGACATTGTTTTTACAATTTTTCTTTCTGTTGACACACTGTCATACCTGTGATATGATAGCAACAAGAACATATGTTCGATTCCTGTTTTGCAGTAACCCTGCTTTACGGAATCTGCTTGTGTTTATTGACAGAAGAGGGCAGGCGCTTACAGCCGTGTTCTTTAGGGAGGATGGAAAATGAAGTCTCGCATCTATATTGCATTTGATCTGAAAAGCTTCTACGCATCTGTTGAATGCCGGGAGCGAGGACTGGATCCTATGGACACAAACCTTGTAGTTGCAGATGAAAGCCGGACAGACAAAACCATCTGCCTTGCCGTGACCCCGTCTTTAAAAAGCTTCGGAATTCCCGGACGCGGACGTTTATTTGAAGTGAGACAGCGTATGACGGAGATCAATGCCGAACGGCGCTTCTGCGCACCGCAGCACAGACTGTGCGGAACTTCCTGCTTTTCCTCCGAGCTGCAGGCGAATCCGGCTCTTGCAGCCGATTTTATCACTGCACCTCCGCGTATGGCGCTCTACATGGAATACAGTACCAGGATTTATACCATCTACATGAAGTATGCCGCACCGGAGGATATTGTTGTATATTCCATTGACGAGGTATTCATGGATGTGACGGATTATCTTGCCGCCTTCCATCTTACCCCTCATGCCCTTGCCGCAAAGATCATTCAGGACGTTTTCTCTGAAACCGGCATTACCGCAACTGCCGGGATCGGGACGAACCTTTTCCTCTGCAAGGCTGCAATGGATATTGTTGCAAAGCATATTCCGCCGGATGAGAATGGAGTACGCATTGCCAGACTGGATGAAATGAGCTACCGGCGGACGCTCTGGACACACCGGCCTCTTACGGATTTCTGGCGGGTAGGACAGGGCTATGCCAGAAAGCTGATGGAAAACGGGATGTTTACCATGGGAGATGTGGCTCTGTGCTCTGTTACCCACGAGGATCTTCTGTATACACTCTTTGGGAAAAATGCAGAACTTCTGATTGATCATGCCTGGGGATGGGAGCCATGCACCATCAAAGATATTAAGAACTATCGCCCGGCCAGCCAAAGTCTGGGAAGCAGTCAGGTGCTTCCCTGTCCCTATTCCCCGGAGAAAGCACGGCTTGTTCTTCAGGAAATGGCCGATCTGCTTGTTCTGGATTTGACCGACAAAAGCCTTGTCACAGATCAGCTTGTTATTACGGTAGGATATGATATTGAAAATCTGTCCGATCCGAAACGGGCCTGCAATTACCGCGGTCCGGTGGTTCTTAATCCCTATGGACGCAGGATTCCCAAACATGCCCATGGAACTGCCAGTCTGAACCATCATACAGCCTCGGCAAGAGAAATCATGAGTGCAGCAGGAGAGCTTTTTGACCGGATTGTGAATCCTGACCTTCTGATTCGCCGTCTCTCTGTTACTGCAAACCATACCCTGCCGGAAAGCACTGCTTCCCAAAGTATCCGTTATGAACAGCTGGACCTTTTTACCGACTATGCTGACCTGGAAAACAGATATAATCAGGAGCAGGCCGCACTGAAACGGGAAAAAAAGCTGCAGAAGACTATGCTGGCCATCAAAAAGAAATACGGGCGGAATTCCATTGTGAGGGGAATGAGTCTGGAGGAAGGCGCCACAGCCAGGGAACGAAATAAGCAGATCGGCGGCCATAAGGCCTGACGATCCCTTCCTGTCCAATTCCTGATGCCCGATCGGCCAACCAAATGAAATGGAGAGATCAAATATGTACGAGGAAATTCTTCATCTGCCACATCACACATCACCGGTAAGACCCCATATGCCCATGTCTGACCGGGCTGCCCAGTTTTCCCCCTTTGCCGCTTTGACCGGCTACGATGCGGCTGTGAAAGAGGCTGCCCGCCTGACAGACCGGCGTATTGAGCTGGATGACGATGAAAAAGCGGTTCTGGATGCCAGACTGTCCCTGCTTCAGGAAAATCTCGGCCTGTCCCCGGAAGCAACCCTTACCTACTTCCGGCCCGATACACAAAAATCCGGAGGCGTCTATCTTTCTGTAACCGGAAAGGTAAAAAAAATTGATACCGTCAGCAAATGCCTGATTCTCCAGGATGGAACGAAAATCTCCGCATCTGATATCCTGAAAATCGAGTTTTAATTCTGCCGATTTTTCATCGGAAACCTTCTGTGTTCTATTGTTTATATTTTTTAACTATTCCGAAAATATATTGTTTTAATTGAGAATTTTCTATTAATATGATATAATGTAGGTGCTCGAAAGGAGGTTTTTTTATGAAAAAACAAATCATTACCATTAGCCGGGAATATGGCAGCGGCGGACGCCAGATTGGGCTTTTGACAGCAGAACGTCTGGGCATGAAGTTTTACGACAAGGCCTTGATTGAGGCAGCATCCAGGGAAATCGGATTCCCGGAGGATATGATCGCAGATCATGATCAAAAGCTGACAAACAGCCTGCTTTATAATTTTGCCCTTGGAACCCTCCGTGGAGCAGCCTTTCCGAATGAACCGAAAAGTAAATACCTTCCTCTGACAGAACAGGTTTTCCGGGTACAGAAGCAAACGATTGAAGAGGCCGCAAAACAGGGTCCTGCTGTATTTATCGGGCGGTGCGCCGATGCCATTCTCCAGGATCGCGATGATGTCCTGCGTGTTTTCGTATATGCAGACATAGAAAAGAGAAAAAAGAGAGCCATTGAAGAATATGGCGAGATGGAAGAGTGCATCAGCCGCTTTATCCGGGAAACAGATAAGAGACGGCGGATTCACTATGAAAACTATACGGATCAAAGATGGGGTGACAGAGAAAACTACGATTTGATGTTAAACAGCGGATTCCTTGGCATTGACAAATGTGTGGATTTAATTTGTGAGGCAGTAAAGTAGCAGACTCATCCCGACAGGGCTTAAAGCATCCTATGACAGTTTCATCCCCCACAGAAAGGAGATTCTTTTTAGGTTTATGAAAAAAAGCCAAAAACTTACAGCTCCATTTGCAGCTGTTTTGACTTTCTCCCTGATTCTGTCCGGCTGCAGTTCCAAAAATGCGAAGGAGCCTTCCACAGCTGTCGAAACTGCAGAGGAAAGGGAAACCCCGGAAGAAAATAAGAGTCCGGAAGAAAGCGATACAGCTGCCGGATCTGACAAAAAAAGCCCGGATACCGCAGCATCTGATGACAGGTCCGGGAACAGCGCTCAAAACGAGGTTCTTGATATTTTAATCGAAAACCATATGCAATATGGATCTATGACTTCCGGCGATCGGTCTATGTACATAACGATCGATTACGACAGCGCGTTGCTGGACACTAAATATGCCCTTGCCTATCCGGAGCTTTATGATACTCTTTTAAAAGAAGCGCAGCGTAATGCCGCACTTGCAGCTGAAAACATAACAGATTTTGAAAATTCCGCGAAGGAATTCCTTGAAGATGATATCACCTCTGCGGAACATCTTTTTGATGAAAAGCGGGTATCTGTCATAAGAGCTGACTCTAAGCTGCTCAGCTTCAGAGAAGAAGTGGAATGGTTCGGAGGAGGAGCACATGGAAACTACGGCACAACGGGAAAAAACTATGATACGGCTTCCGGCAGAAAACTTTCTCTGAACGATGTGATTGCAGATAAGGAAACGTTCATAGAGGCTGTGAAAAATCAACTCAATGAAAATTACAATGTAAAACTGGGATATTCCCTGAATATTGACTCTGGAGAGCAGCTTCTGCGGGATTCCTTCCGCTCCGGCGACGATTCTGGAGAGGTGGAATGGACACTTGGCTATACCCAGATTTCCGTATATTTTTCTCCTTATACGCTGGGTTCCTACGCAGAGGGGGCACAAACGGTTGTACTTTCCTTTGACCAGTATCCTGAGCTGGTTAAACAGGAATATACAGAAAACCTTCCCGATTCCTATATTTACAGACTGACACCGTATGAAAATACTGTTTTTGAAGATTTAGACAACGATGGCAGCTCTGAAAAGCTGGATATCAATATTGCTTATACCGGACAGGGAGAAGGCGGTCCGGAAGAATATACCCTGACAATTCAGAGTGACAGCGGGGGATCTGATTTCCGTTTTCGAAGCTATGGCAACTGCGAACCGTTTTTTATAAAAAATACAGACGGAAGCTGTTGCCTGTATCTGTTCACCAGTCTTGAGAATGATTACAGTGTTCTGCAGATATATGAAATAACAGATTCCGATGTCATTCCTGCCTCTTTCGATAATTTCGCCCCATTCTGTCTGGAACAGGATTATGAAGAGCAGGAGACCGGGCTGGAGAATTCCTATCGTTCGGCTTACAGAACACGCAAGTACACGCTTACAAGTCCGGAGCATATGATGCTGGAGTCCCGTCTGAGCGCACTCAGTACCTGTTTTGGATACAAGGATTATCATGCAGATGCAGCAGGACTTCCCCAGTCAGAACAGGACTTCCTCATAGCCGATCCTCTGCGCTTCCAGTTAAAGCAGGATTTTGAACTGGAGCTTTGCGGAAAAGATGAAAAGCCTTCCGGCAAAAAGCAGACTGTCGCAAAGGGTACCGTCCTGTATCCTTATGCTACAGACGGAATCAGTTATCTGCTGTTTAAGGATGAAGACGGAACGCTTTTCTATGGAGAAATCGAAGTAAACCAATATCCTCAGCTTATCAACGGAGTTGTGGCAGAAGAGATATTTGACGGCATGATGTACTCCGGATAAACGGAAAAAACTTTCATTCACAGAGGCGGTATTATGAATACCCCTCTGTGTTTCATCTCTTTTCTTTTATAAGATTTTCTACCGCACAAACCCTCTCCGGGCTTCTTTTCCTTTTGTGCATTTTCCATATCATTTATGTATTTTTTTAAAAATATATATCAATTAAGCTGTGATAAAACATTTTTATTTCAAACAGAGAAATAATAATGCACAAAAATATAGAATAAGATTTATATATTTGCGACAAATCAACGATTGAAAAAGTCGAAATAATGAATGAAAGGTAAAAATAAAAAAATATACCAGTTTGACAATAAAGAAAAGTAAAAAGATCCAAAACACAAAAAAAGTCCCTCCTGCTATAATAAAAACAACAAAACAAATGCAGAGTGGATGCATAATTTTAAGGAGGAACGTGATTATGAAATTGAAAAAGGGAGTAGCACTTTTACTGGCGTCAGCAGCAATGGTATCTCTTGCAGGATGCGGCGGAAATTCCGGCGGAAGCGGAAGCAGCGCTTCAAATAAATCAGAAGGAAGCGGAGAACTTCCGGTTCTGCGTGTAGCAGCAATGCCGACCATCACCAGCCTTCCCACCTATTATATCCAGAAAAACGGACTGGATGAAAAAGCAGGCTTCAAAATGGAAGTTACCATGTTCGATACCGGAGCTCCTATGAACGAGGCGCTGGCAGCTGATTTGTGGGATGTAGGCCAGATGGGTGCTGCCGCTGTTACCGGTATGGCAAACTATGATGAACTCATTATCGGCGAGGTTCTCGAATCCACAGACGGACAGGGCGTATTCGTTGCTCCGGATTGCCCGGTTGCACAGGATACCGGTTTTAACCCCTCCTTCCCCACAGTACTTGGAAGTCCGGAATCTGTTGCCGGAATCACGATTTTAACTCCGGTAGGAACTGCACAGCACTTTACCGTTTTAAAATGGCTGGAAAAGCTGGGAATGGAGCCAACAGATGTAAACATTGTAAACATGGATACTGTACAGGCTTATCAGGCTCTGCAGGCAGGACAGGGCGATGCAGCTTCCTTAAACGTTCCCACCTTCTTTGATGCAAAGAATGACGGCATGGTACAGGTTGCAAACCTGGCAGATATGGGAACACGTTATGTAGATATGATCGTAGGAAACCGGAAATCTCTGGAAGGCAAATCCGACTTAATGCAGGGCTATATCAACTGTGCATTAGAGGCCTGTGAAGCTCTGGAAAAGGATCCGGATATGGCAGCAGATTTACTGGTAGAGTTTTTACAGGATGCAGGTATGGAAACCAGCAGGGAAAACTGTGTAGCAGACCTGAATCGTGTAAACTGGCTGACCAAGGACGAGTGGAAAGGCCGTGAACTTGGAAACTTCGCAAAAGAATTGGGTGAATTTTATGTAGAGCAGGGACAGCTGGAGGCAAGTGCAACCGAGAAATTCAACACCAATGTAATTACTGATTTTGTAAAGGATTATCAATAATAATCCATCAAATCGAATCAGAAAATGGCAACCTGCAAAAGAATGGTCTGCAGTATGGTTTGCTGCAGACCATTTTTTCTTAGAAATAGGTTTTATTAGTGGAAAGGTGTGAAAAGCGAATGAAGGAGTTCTTTCAAAAGTATAAGTATAAATTGATTTCTGTCTGTTCCTTTTTGTCCGTGCTTCTGATTTGGCAGCTGGTTACCGATGTATTTCATCTGGTAAGTCCTGTTATGCTTCCAAGCCCGACAAAGATTTTGGATACCTTCTGGTATAAGCTGTGCGGAGGTACGGTTCCTGATGGTTCCTCTCTGCTTCAGAATGTCTGGTCCAGTCTGAAGATCGCTTTAGGCGGTTATGCAGTCGGCGTTTTGATCGGAGTTCCCCTGGGAGTTGGAATGGCATGGAGCCGGCGCTTTGAGCTGTTTGCAAAGCCGCTCTTTGATATTATCCGTCCTGTTCCGGCGCTTGCATGGATTCCTCTGATGATTTTATGGCTTGGCATCGGCTATGCATCCAAAGTCGGTATCATCTTCTTTGCAGCCTTTATCAGTGCAACGGTAAACTCTTATACCGGAATCCGCCGTACCAGCCAGGTTCATCTGTGGGTTGGAAAAACCTTTGGAGCAACAAACCGGCAGCTTTTATTTAAGGTGGCAATCCCCACTGCGCTCCCGATGATTTTCACCGGACTCCGTCTGGCTCTGGGTTCTGCATGGGTTGCTCTGGTAGCCGCTGAAATGCTGGCAGCCACCAGCGGACTGGGTTACATGATTCAGATGGCCCGTATGCTGGGACGTCCGGATGTTATCATTGTCGGAATGCTGACCATCGGATTTGTAGGACTTCTTTTAAACACTGTTCTGGAAAGACTGCAGAAACGCTTTGTAAGGAGGGGAAGACATCATGATTGATTCTACAACAAATAGCCGTTTTTCAAATAAACAGTTGATTGTAATTTATACCATTATTTCTCTGGTATCCCTGCTTGTGATTTGGGAACTGGCTGCCAGATTTACCGGAGCATCCATGTTTCTTCCTCCGGCAAGCGAGGTGCTTGCAGCATTCTTCAGAAGCTTTGTGGAACCCATCGGCAAACGCACCATGCTGGCTCATGTAGGCGTAAGTCTGTACCGTGTAGCTGTTGCGTTCTTCTTCGCTACGATTGCAGGAATTGCTCTTGGTGTAGGAATGGGATACTCCAAAACCTTTGAAGCCATTTTCAAACCTATTTTTGAATTTATCCGTCCGATTCCGCCGCTGGCATGGATTCCCCTGTCTATTTTGTGGTTTGGACTTGGAGACACCGGAAAATTCTTCATCATCTTTCTGGGATGCTTCTGTTTTATTACAGTAAATACATACGACGGTGCCAAAAACGTGGATCCGGAATTAATCGGAGCAGCCCGTATGCTGGGCGCCAATGAACGTCAGGTATTCTTTGAGATTGTTCTTCCGTCTTCTGTACCTTATATCTTTGCAGGTCTTCAGATTGCTGTAACAGCCGGCTGGAGTGCAGTAGTAGGCGCAGAGATGATTCAGTCAAATGAAGGTGTAGGCTGGATGATTGTAAGAGGAATGAATACAGGAAATACCGTACAAATCATGGTTGGTATCGTAGCAATTGGTATCGTAGGCTTTATACTGGCCAATCTGACCAGTGCATTAGAAAGGAGACTGTGCGCATGGAACGAGCAGAAGGGAATGTAAAAACAGGAGCTGCAGTGCTGGAATGCCGCAATGTAGGCCGCAGTTTTGAAAGTTATGATGGAAGCGGGCGCAACGAGGTTCTCCGCGGAATGAATTTTGAAGTACGGGAAAATGAATTTCTGGTTCTGTTCGGAGCCGGTCAGTGCGGAAAAACAACCCTCTTAAATATTCTGGCCGGTCTGGATATGCCCACTGAAGGTGAAGTATACACCCGTGGAAAAAAAGTAACAGGACCTGCTCCTGAACGTGGAGTCGTTTATCAGAAAACATCTCTGTTCCCCTGGATGACCGTAGAAGAAAATGTCGGCTTTGGTCCAAAGGTACGTCACCTTCCAGTGGAGGAGAGAAATGCCAGAGTCAAAAAATATCTGGAATTAGTCGGACTTACCGGTTTTGAGAAAAGCTATCCCAGCCAGCTTTCCGGAGGTATGCGCCAGCGTGTAGGAATTGCCCGGGCTTATGCCAATCAGCCGGATATTATGCTGATGGATGAACCCTTTGGCCATCTGGATGCGCAGACCCGCTATATGATGGAGGAAGAGCTTCAGCGTATCTGGCAGAAAGAAAAACGGACCGTTGTATTTGTTACAAACAACATTGAAGAAGCGCTGTTCTTAGCAGACCGCATTATTTTGCTGACAAACTGCCCGACCCATATCAAGGAAGAGTATGTCATCAATATGCCTCATCCTCGTGATTATGTGGATCCTGAATTTTTGCGTCTGCGCCAGTTAATTACTGACAATATGGATCTGACGCTGTAAGAGAGGAGAGAATACCATGCAGGATAATAAAATGCCAAAGGTGCAGGTGCGGAATCTGACCAAAAAATTTGGAGATCTTCTGGTTTTAAATGATATTTCCTTTGATGTGCATTCCGGAGAATTCTTATGCATTGTAGGACCCACCGGATGCGGAAAAACAACATTTTTAAACAGCCTGACAAAACTGTATCAGCCGACAGCAGGTGAGATTTTGCTGGACGGAGAGCCGGTAGATTTAAAGAAGCACAATATTGCCTATATTTTCCAGGAATATTCCACCATGCCCTGGCTGACTGTGGAAGAAAACGTTGGTTTTGGTCTGGATATCAAGGGCGTGGAAAAATCAAAGGCAAAAGCTCTTGTAGATGAATATCTGGACATTGTAGGTCTGACTAAATACCGCAAATACTATCCGGATCAGCTGTCCGCCAGTATGCTTCAGCGTGTTGTAATTGCAAGAGCCTTTGCAACACAGCCGGATTTGCTTCTCATGGACGAGCCTTATGGACAGCTGGACATTCAGCTTCGCTATCACCTGGAGGATGAGCTGATCAGCTTATGGCAGAGAACCGGCACAACCGTTCTTTTCATTACCCATAATATCGAAGAGGCTGTTTACATGGGAGAGAGAATTCTGGTGCTGACAAACAAACCCACCAGCATTAAATGTGCAATTGACAACGATTTGCCGCGTCCGAGAGACATTGCCAGCCCGGATTTCGTAAAGCTGCGTAATGAGGTAACAGATTTGATTAAATGGTGGTAAAAGAATAGAACTTTACACCAGGCATTCATACTGTTATAATGCTATAATCAGGAGGTATTCCAATGAAAAAACAGCCGAATATTGTCTTTATCATTTCCGACGATCAGGGATACTGGTCATTGGGATGCAGCGGCAATAATGAAATTATTTCTCCAAATATTGATCGTCTGGCCGAACAGGGAATGCGCTTTGAAAACTTTTTCTGTACCTCTCCCGTTTGTTCACCGGCCCGGGCAAGTCTTCTGACCGGAACGATTCCTTCCCAGCATGGAGTTCATGACTGGCTGCGGGATGATGATGAAAAACAGTCTGCCCTGGAGTATCTGGCGGGACAGTATTCCTATACCAGAGCCCTGGCAGAAAACGGATACTGCTGTGCTCTGTCCGGAAAGTGGCATATGGGAGCTTCCGGAAAAGTTCAGCAGGGATTTACCCACTGGTTCAGTCATAAATCCGGCGGAGGCCCCTATTACGGAGCTCCCATGTACAAGGATGGCGTTCTGTATCGGGAGGAGCGCTATGTGACAGATGCCATTACGGAGGATGCCCTGGAATTTCTCGATACACAAAAGGATCAGGAACAGCCCTTTTACCTTCATGTAGCCTATACGGCGCCTCATGCCCCATGGCTGAACAACCATCCGAAAGAATATACGGATCTTTATAAGGACTGCCCGTTTCAGTCCGTTCCTCATCTGCCCAGACATCCGGACAGTATTTATCTGACAGATGAAGTCGCTAAGGATGAACGGGGAAATCTGATTGGCTATTTTGCAGCTGTAACTGCTATGGACGCAGGCATTGGAAAAATTATGGAAAAAATAGAAGACATGGGCATTGCGGAAGACACTCTGGTTGTATTTACAGCAGATAATGGTTTTTCCTGCGGACACCATGGCTTCTGGGGAAAAGGCAATGCGACCTTCCCCTTAAATATGTATGAGGAATCGGTAAAAGTTCCGTTTATTGTTCGTCACACGGGACATATCCCGGCAGGAACCGTCTGCGATGCGCTGGTTTCTGCATACGATTTTATGCCGACTCTTCTGGACTATCTGGGCTTAAAGGCCTCCGATCACGGAAACCGCCCAGGCGTATCCTTTGCCCCTGCGTTAAAAGGCGAAGCATTTCATCAGCATGACGAAGTTGTTGTCATGGATGAATACGGCCCAAACCGCATGATTCGCGGCCGCCGTTTTAAATATGTTGCACGATATCCCTACGGTCCCAATGAACTCTATGATCTGGAAACCGATCCGGGAGAAACAAAAAATCTCCTGAAGGACGGCGGATTTGAAGAACTGGAACAGGAGATGCGTCTCCGTCTGGAAGCCTGGTTTGCCAGGTATGTCAATCCGGAAATTGACGGAGCAAAGGAAGCGGTATTTGGTTCCGGTCAGACCGGACTGGCAGGGTTATGGGGGAAAGGCGTATCCGGTCACAGCTGTGACGATTACATTAAAGAAAATCCAAACTTTGCGCCATACAAAATAAAATAACAGCCGGGAGTGAATACGATGAAAAATTGGTTTAAAAAAATTGCTGTATGCACGAAAAAACTGCGTACTCAGCTTTTTGGAGCCTATTGCTTTGTATTCACTCTCTTTTTTGTTGCCGTTTCCCTTCTTGTCAGCGGCTCCATACGTGATTTGCTGATTAAACAGATTGGAAATAACAGGATTGCCGTCCTCAGACAGATAGGAGAACGGGCTAATCTCATCAAAACCAGCAGTACGACTCTGTCCAATCTGTATACCCATGAAATTATCAGTCACGGCTTTCTGACCGGCAGTCTCTCAGAAGAGGAACAGAAAAAAGCCTGGGAATACCTGGATTCTCAGAAAGAGATTTACGACGAAATTATCGGTCCTATTGATCATGAGGTCGTCCTTTTGGGAGAAAATGGCTTTTTTTATAATTCCGGAGATATTGACACAGACACCTGGATGTATCAGCCCTGGTATAAAAATCTTCTGGAAGCCCTGTCTAAGGAAAATGAAGGCGAGGTACAGTTTTCCCGCACCTTTTCCGCTCTGAAAAACGGAGAAAATGTCTACCAGTTCGCTGCCGGACGCCTTTTAGGAAACAGCGATGAAAAAAGTGTTCTGCTGATTTTAATTGATGAAAAGCAGCTGGAGGATTTGTATCTTTCTGTACAGGAACAGGGCGGTCAGGTGTACCTGTATGATCGCAATGGTTTTATCGTTTCCCACTCCAACAAAAAAATGCTGGGCAAGCAGTTTATTAATGTAGACTATATGGAAGAGGTCTATGGAACGGACAATTCCAATATTATACAAAAAATGGGAGAATCTTATGTTTTGTCCACTCATCTGGATGAAAAGACAGGATGGACCATTGCCGAAGAAAACCCTACCAGAATTATTTTAGGGGCATTAAACGATACCTACTGGATTATCGGAAGTATTCTGATAACCGGTCTGATCCTGGCAGTCGCCGTATCTGCTTATATTTCCGGCCGCGTCTCCAATCCCCTTCAGGAGTTAAGCGACGCTATGGGTAAATTTGGAAGCGCAGAATTTACTCCTCCCTGTGTCACAAGAGGCACTCAGGAAATTGACCATCTTCAGGAAAGCTTTAAGCATATGGCCGATGAAATCACCTGCCTGATGGAACGGATCAAGGAAAGAGAAAAACAGAAGAGAGCATTGGAGGTCAATTTCCTCCGGGCACAGATCAATCCCCATTTTTTATACAACACACTGTTTTCCATCCGGTGTGCTGTGGAGGTGGGAAAAAATGAACAGGCTGCTAAAATGCTCAGTGCCTTTATTGATTTGCTCAGAAGCACACTTTCTGTAAAGAATACAACGGTTTCTTTAAGCGATGAACTGGAAACCACCCGCAAATACCTGGTAGTTCAAAAGCTGAGGTACGGAGAAAAAATCAATTATGAAATTGAAATGCAGAAGGGCACGGAAACCTGTATGGTTCCTCCCCTGATTCTCCAGCCGCTTGTGGAAAATGCTATTTTTCATGGACTGGAGGCAAAAAGCGAGGCCGGAACCGTCATTATAGAATCGGCGTTTCAGGGCGGTAATCTTCTCCTGACGATTACCGACGACGGAGCCGGAATGGATGCCAAAACTCTGGAAAACGTGCGCGCAAGCTGCCGTCAGACGGTGATTAAAGATGCACATTCTATCGGCATGTCCAACGTACACAACCGGATTCGCTTAAACTACGGGGAGGATTACGGAATGTCCATAGACAGCATTCAGGGAATGGGAACTACCATTACCCTTTTGATGCCTGCTGTAATACAAAAGGAGGATACATAATGAAAGTTCTAGTGGTAGATGACGAGGCAATGATTTGTGAATGGCTGCAGTTTTGCATCTCCCAGAACACGTCCTGCCAGCTGACCGGAGTGGCCCATAACGGACAGGAGGCCCTGGAGCTGTTTCACCGTGACGAACCGGATTTGATTCTCACAGATATCAAAATGCCGGTAATGGACGGACTTGAATTTCTTCACGCCTTAAAAGCCCTGGGCAGCAGGGCAAAGGTCGTGGTTTTAACAGCCTTTTCTGATTTCAGCCTGGTTCGCCAGGCTCTGCGGGACGGTGCCTCCGAATATCTCCTGAAAACAGAAATGCAGAATGATCTTCTCCAGGAGCTTCTCAACCGAATGGCAGGAGAACTGCAGATGAGAAATCATCAGGGAGAACCTGATGTGGCAAATGTCGCTCAGATTCAGTCCGTTATCAGCCATATTTTGAGGCAGACCAGAGAACTGAGAGAAGATGATCTGGAACGGCTTCGCCAATGCGGAATCCGCTGGAGAAACAACGGGTTGTTTGCTCTGGCTGTATGGAAACAGGATATGGAGGAAAACGGGCTTCTGTTTCCGGAAGAGAGTCCGGCACGGCACGTTGCAGGCTTTGATTATACGGATCGGGTTTACATGATTGTTGGAAATTTTCCCAAAACCCTCAGTATCGCGGAAAAAGCCAGACAGCTGACGGAATATGCCAGACGAGTACAGTCCATAAACCACTGTATGGTTGGAGTCAGCGCCATTACCGATGAAATGAGCCAGATTCCATTTATGGTCTGGCAGGCTTCCTGCTCTCTGGGGGAGGGCTTTTATACAGGATTAAAGAGGGTTTACGAGCCCCAGTATCCTTTAAAGGAGCTGTTTCGCAGAAATGAATTGTGGAAAAACACATTTACTGAATTCCGGGTGCATCTTCACCAGACTCAGGAAGGACAGCGCTGCGAGCTGATAAAAACTTTTTTTGAAACCCTTTCCGAACAGAAAATCCTTACGATTGATCCTCTTTGCAAGCTGTGTCTGGATTCCCTGGATCTGATGGAATTTGAGGCAAGAGGAAATGGAATTGTTCTGGAACATGCTGAAGAACTGCGTTCGCGCCTTCAGCAGTGCACTACTCTGGAGACTGCCAGGGAAGTCATGGTGGAAGCGGCAAAGCAGTGCAGCCTTCCTATGGATGAGCTTCAGCCAAAATCAAAAAATATCTGTCTTGCAGTGGAATATATCAATGCCCATTATGCGGAACAGCTGAGTTTAGAGCAGGTGGCTGCTCAGGTATACTTAAACCCGGATTATTTTTCCAGGGTATTTAAAACTGAGACCGGACAGACCTTTATCAATTACCTGACCGATGTTCGCCTGCAGCACTCCGTGCAGCTGCTGGAAAATACAGCTCTCCGTGTACAGACCATTGCCCAGCAGGTAGGCTACTACAATGCCAGCTATTTTTCAACTACATTTAAAAAGAAGTACGGCGTCAGCCCGTATGAATACCGGCGCAGCGGAAGCTGATATTCCCAGAAAAGGAGAAGTTTTATGAAAGCAATTATAGTAATGTACGATTCTCTGAACCGCCACCTGCTTCGCCCCTACGGCTGCCAATGGACCCAGACTGATAATTTTTCCCGTCTGGCAAGGCATGCGGTAACCTTTGATAACTGCTGGGTAGGAAGTATGCCCTGTATGCCCGCCAGAAGAGAGCTTCATACAGGACGATATAATTTTCTTCATCGGAGCTGGGGACCACTGGAGCCGTTTGATGATTCCATGCCTGAAACACTGAAAAAGTCAGGAATCCATTCCCATCTGATCAGTGATCACTATCATTACTGGGAAGACGGAGGTGCCACCTACCATCAGCGCTATACTACCTGGGAATGTGTACGTGGGCAGGAGGGCGATAACTGGCAGCCTCTGGTGGGCTTTTCCGACGGACCTTCTCCTACCAGAAATGTATGCGGAGAGCCGGAAGACAACTGGGTAATGCAGGATTTTGCCAATCGAACAGCTATGCAGGAGGTTTCCAGACAGCCGCAATGTCAAACATTTCAAAAGGGACTTGATTTTCTGGAGCAGAATCACGACAAGGACAACTGGTTCCTTCAAATTGAAACCTTCGATCCCCATGAACCGTTTTTTGCGCAGCCGGAATACCGCAGTCTGTTTCCGGATTCCTACGACGGTCCTTTCTGCGACTGGCCGGATTACCGTCCTGTAAACGAAGAAGACAGTCCGGAATTGATTCAGCATTTGCGCCATCAGTACGCAGCTGTTTTAAAGCTTTGCGATGAAAATCTGGGAAGAATATTAGATGCAATGGATTCTTACGATCTCTGGAAGGATACCATGCTGATTGTTAATACGGATCATGGCTTTCTTTTATCAGAACACGGACAATGGGCCAAATGTCACTGTCCATTTTACGGAGAGGTTGCCCATACGCCGCTCTTTATCTGGGATCCCAGAAGCCGGAGACAGAATGTGCGAACCAGCCAGCTGGTACAGACCATTGATCTTCCCGCAACACTTTTGGAATACTTTGGCCTGCCTCTGTTTCCTGATATGGAGGGAAAACCGCTTCGCCCTGTGATAGAGCAGGACGTTCCCGTCCGTGAAGGAGGATTGTTCGGAATCTTCGGAGGACAGGTCTGCTGCACAGACGGAACATGGGTCTATATGAGAAGTCCCCTTCCAGATAACCAGCCCCGATATGAATATACACTGATGGTCACCCGCCACGGGGGACGAAGAGCTTTTATCAATCATGATATTCTCAAGTCCATGAAACTTGCTTCGCCGTTTTCTTTTACAAAAGGTATTCCTGTGCTGAAGCTGGAAAGCCGGCAGCAGGTTTCCCAGGCCGGTTATCCCACCATGCTGTTCTGTCTGGAATCAGATCCTGACGAGGAGCATCCGCTGAAAAATATCGATGAGGAAAGGCGGATGGCGGCTCTGATGAAAAAAATGATGATTGAAAACGACTGTCCGGAAGAACAGTTTATCCGGATGGGATTGTAGCCAGAAGCCGGGGGACGGGAAAAAATAATTTTTTTTATTTCTAATTGCTTTTTCAAAGACGCAGAAAGGATGTTGTATCATCATTCTTATTCTGCGTCTTTTGATTCTTAATATGCTTCTTCCATACAATCTGACTCAAAAAAAGCTTCTGTCAGCCATCCGGTCAGACTGCTCTCAAAAAAGAACCTGAAAACAGAACAAGGGTGAACCTCTCGAAACCATCCAATATATAAATTCTTATAAAATATTAAAAATGTGCAGATATATAATAAAAATGCTTCGCGACTTCTATTTTTAATCATGGTACGATTAAAATAACAAATGATCAGGAGGGCCATAATATGAAACAATGGTGGAAGGAAGCGATTATTTATCAAATTTATACAAAAAGCTTCAATGATACAAATGGCGATGGCATTGGTGATCTTAGGGGTATTATTGAAAAGTTGGATTACATCAAATCTCTTGGTGCTGACGTAATTTGGCTAAATCCAATCTATTGTTCTCCAGATGTAGATAACGGATATGATATTTCTGACTATCAGAATATCGATCCACGATATGGAACAATGGACGAATTTAAAGAACTTCTTAACGAAATACACCAAAGAGGAATGCGCCTGATTATGGATATGGTCCTAAACCATACCTCGGATGAGCATTTATGGTTTCAAGAATCAAAAAAATCAAAAAATAATCCATACCGAAATTACTATATCTGGCGTCCTGGGAAAGACGGAAAAGAACCCAATAACTGGGGAAATTATTTTTATGAGGGTAAAGGATCTGCATGGGAATATGATAATACCACCGGAGAATATTATCTTCATAATTATTCAAAAAAAATGCCTGATTTAAACTGGGATAATCCAGAACTAAAGAATTCAATGTGTAATATGATGCGATGGTGGTTGGATATGGGGGTAGATGGATTTCGTATGGATGCAATTAATCGACTTGTAAAACCCAAGGGACTTCCAGATTCACCAAATCCTCCAACTCCTCCTGTAGGTGTTTATGGATATGTAGTTGATCGTACAATGTGTGCCAATCAGCCTGGAATTCATGAATTGCTTCATGAACTTAATCAACGCGTCTTTCAACATTACAATATGATGGTTGTAGGCGAAACTGGTAATGTAGATTCTGCTATTGCAATTGATTATGTGAAAGAAGAGCGCCAGGAAATCAACATGGTATTTCATTTTGAAATTGCCAAAAATCCTATTTTAGTTGATGCAGTAAAGTTTAAGGAGATTCAGCGTCGATGGTGGCATGTAGTAGAAGAACACGGCTGGATTACTCAATACTTATCGAACCATGACACCCCCCGTCAGGTGTCCAGATTTGGAAATGACACAGAATATCTTTACGAATCAGCAACTATGCTAGCTACACTGATGCATACACATCCCGGAACTGTTTATATCTATCAGGGAGAAGAAATTGGTATGACAAATGTAAACTTTCCATC
Organism: uncultured Clostridium sp.; assembly: GCA_900540335.1. GTDB lineage: Bacteria > Bacillota > Clostridia > Lachnospirales > Lachnospiraceae > Brotaphodocola. Next base: position 22,630 of record UQFC01000013.1, read on the forward strand.
CATCGAATATTATAATGAAAAATATACGGTTGGAAAATATGAAACTATGGTAGAAAGCGGCATAGAACCAATGCAAGCACTTAATTCTCTAAAAATGATGAGCAGAGATAATGTTCGAACACCAATGCAATGGAATAATAAAGTTCACGGAGGCTTTACAACGGGTACTCCATGGATGCATGTTAATCCAAACTATAAAGAAATTAATGTGGAAAAAGAAGAACAAACTCAACATTCTGTGCTAAATTATTATAAAATTCTTACGTCTTTACGTAAAAAAAATCCAATCATGGTATATGGCTCTTACCATCAGTTATATGAATCTGATCCTGAATTGATTGTATATGAACGAACTTATGAGGAGGTAACATGGCTTGTTATTTGCAATTTCTATGGAAATAAACATAAAATGCCTGATAAACTTGAAAAAAGATTAAGGGAAAACTCAAAAATAAGGTTATTACTAAGTAATTATTATTCTAATGATAAATCAACAATTAAACCATATGAAGCCTGTATCTATGAAATAAAATAAAAATAGGAGATATGAAAGGTTGAAAAACCTTGAATTTTCAATAAAAAACACTTGATTATATGAGGAGGAATCATTGTGGAAAAACTCGAAAAACATTTTAAATTAAACATTAATGGATGTTGTAATCCAGATTGTGTAATACAAGGGGATAAATACCGTTTCACAGTTCTAACTGCACAAATGTTACGAATGGAATATTCAGAAACGGGGATATTTGAAGATCGTCCTACTACGGTAGTATGGAATCGTAATTTTGAACATCCCAAATTCACTGTCAGAGATACAGAAAATTGTCTGGAAATTGATACAGAATATTTTCATGTTGTTTATGATAAGAAAAAATTTGGACCAAATCATCTTTATATTGACATAAAATATGCTTTTACAAATTATGGAGGAAGATGGTATTACGGTCAGACCGTTTATGGAGATCCCCCCAGGGAACATAATTTAAAAGGAACTGCAAGAACTTTGGATCGTTGTGATGGTCAATGGTATAAAGGCGCTAACACTCTTGAACGAATGAAAGCTACTGGCGGAAAAATCAATCGGTGTGATGGCGATGTTGATCTAGGTCGTGGATTATGCGATACGAGTGGAAGAACATTTTTTGACGATAGCCAATCACCTATCATTGATGAAAATGGATGGGTGCAGCCACGTAAAACAAATGAATTTGACTGTTATTTTTTCGGTTACGGCCGCGATTATTTTGGCGCTATACGTGATTTCTATAAATTATCCGGACCTGTTCCTATGCTTCCGAAGTATGCATTAGGGAACTGGTGGAGTCGTTATTGGAAATATACCGAAGAAAGCTACAAAAACCTTCTTACGCGTTTTGAAGCAATGGATATTCCCTTTTCTGTGGTTGTCATGGATATGGACTGGCATATTGTAGATGTGCCAGAAAAATACGGAAAAGGATGGACTGGCTATACATGGAATAAAGAATATTTCCCAGAACCAAAACGATTTCTAGATTGGCTTCACGAACACAATTACCGAATTACATTAAACCTTCATCCTGCTGATGGTATTCAAGCTTATGAAGAAAAATATTCTGAAATGGCTAATGCTATGGGAATAGATCCGAATTCAGAATATCCGATACATTTTGATTTTACAAATATTGAATTTATTACAGCATATTTTAAATATCTTCATCACCCAGAAGAAGAACGCGGAGTAGATTTTTGGTGGATGGATTGGCAGCAGGGAAATGTATCTGCTGTAGAAGGGTTAGATCCCTTATGGATGCTTAATCATTATCACCACTATGACTTAAAACGAAACGGTAAGAGAGGACTTATGCTGTCCAGATATAGTGGCCTTGGCAGTCATCGTTATCCCATTGGTTTTTCTGGAGATGTACATGTGACTTGGAATTCTCTTGAATATCAACCTTATTTTACCGCGACAGCAGCTAATGTCGGATATACCTGGTGGAGTCATGATATTGGCGGACATATGAATGGTATAAAAGATAATGAACTCTATATTCGCTGGTTGCAATACGGCATTTTTTCTCCAATCAATCGTCTCCACAGTAATTGCAATCCCTTCTGTGGAAAAGAACCCTGGAGGTATCCTAAACCATATGATGAAATTGCGGAAAAAACACTACGTCTTCGTCATCAGCTACTTCCTTATATTTATACAATGAACTATGAATGTCATGAAAAATTAAAGCCTGCTATAGTACCAGTATATTATTATTATTCTATGATACCCGATGCTTATGAATATCGAAACCAGTATTTCTTCGGGACAGAATTAATGATTCAGCCAATGGTTCATCCAACTGATCCTGAAACGGGAATGACAGCCGAACATACCTGGATTCCTGCTGGAATTTGGACCGATATATATAGCGGACGTATTTACCATGGCGGAAAAAAAGGAAAACATGCCGTATTATGTCGCCCCATTGATCAAGAAGGAGTATTAGCCAAGGCCGGTGGAATTATTCCTCTTGCCAAACATGTCCCTCACAATAACAGTATTGCAAATCCTGAAACCCTAGAAGTTTATGTATTTCCAGGTGGTAACAATGAATATATCTTATTTGAAGATTCCGGAGAAGGATTTAGCTACAAAAAAGGGCAGCGTTTAGATACAAAATTCGCACTTTCTTGGTCCAATGACAGAGCTATATTTACCGTGGAACCCAAAGGTGATTTTTCTGTTATCCCGCAAATACGGAAATATAATATTCACTTTCGGGGATTCGGAAACCACTTGAAGATACAAGCTAGTGAAAAATATGAATCCGTCTATGAGTTGAAAAATCAAACATTAACTCTTACATGTCTGGAAACAGATCCGCGAAGGAAAATACAAATTACCCTGTCTGGTCAATTAACAGCAACAAATGATAACCTGACACAACAGGCTTTTGATTTCCTAGATAGAATTCAGGGAAGCATTACTATGAAAAAAGCACTCTATCAATGCTTTGAAAATGCAAGTTCCAAGGAAGAAATCATTACAGGAATAATGGCTCTTGAGCCGCCAAAAGCTTGGCAACAAGCACTCCTTGAAATTATCTCCTGCTGATTTTTAAAGTCAATTTACCTACAATATATTAAAAATGTTCACTTGGTAATTTCTTAATATTACACAAATAAAAAAGGAAGAAAAACCATTATTCAATTTGTCTAATATTTTTTTTATAATAAAACTACATCGAATGAACGAAAATAAGGAGGTTTTCATTATGAAAAAAGTAATCGCTTTATCTATGGCAACATTAATGGCAGTTGGAAGCCTCACAGGATGCAGTACGTCAAAACCTGTAGAAACACCAGCGCCCTCTGTTTCAGAATCTTCTGCTTCTGAAACAGAAAACACATCAGAAGCAGCTAATACCGAATTGTCTGGAGACATCTCTGTCATGGTAAACAATGCTTTTACTGGATTAGATGATCCAGCAATCTTAAAAGCCGCAAAAGCATTTGAAGAACTTCATCCAGGTGTAACCATCACCATTGAAGGACTAGCAGGAAAAGAACTAATCAGCAAATTTACAACATCTGCTATGGCTGGTTCCGGTCCTGATGTCGTTGCTCTGGATAACTCTGGCTGGCCCATTGATTTAGCAGCTATGGGATTATTTTTACCTCTAGATGAAAAAATAGAAGCAAGTGACAATACCTATCTCCAGGGACCTCTTGATTCTGGTATTTATGAGGGAAATTATTATTCTGTTCCTTGGTATTTTAATAATACTGGTCTCTATTATAACAAACGAATTTTGGAAGAAATCGGAAAAACAGAAGCCCCGGCTACCTGGGAAGAATTTGAGGAAGATGTTAAACTGGCAACAGAAAAGGGATATGCAGGTGTATCTACTAGACTGGATGGTTATGCTGTATTTAATATGTTTTTTGCAGCAGACAATCCCGTTATCGACACTACTGGAGAAAAACCCGTTGTAACAGTTCTGGAAGATTCTGGAAAAGAAGCTTTTAATTTCTGGACTGGATTACATACCAAATATAAAGCATTCCCCGAAGGAATGAAAGATGCTTCTGACTGGGCAACAGCTTATACTACATTTGTATCAGATGACTGCTTATTCTTTGTATGTGGAGACTGGGCCTTTTCAAATATTCAAAAAGGCAATCCGGATATGGAATTCGGTCTGGCCCCTATGCCAAAAGGTAAAGTTCAGGCTGTTTGTTTAGGCGGATACAATCTGGCTATCAATGCAAATACCGAAAATCCAGATTTAGCATGGGCCTTTACAGAATACTTAACCAGTAAAGAATGTGATTATGTTTTAACACAGCAAGGACGTATTCCAGGAAGAACAGATGTAGATTATAAACCTATTTTGGAAATTAATGATTCTTATCAGGTATTCATAGACGAGGCTGAATATACAGTTCCAAGACCACGTGTCAAAAATGCAGCATCTGTTGACGAAAAAATGGTAGATGCATTTAAAAAAGTATTCTTTGATCAGATGAGTGCGGAACAGGCACTGGAAGAATTAAATACCGAATTAAATGATTTCATTAATGAAAATTATTAATCACTAAAACTAGTGAAAGAGCCGCCATTCGTCTCAACTCGGAGAGGCGGATGGCGGCTTTCTTACGTTAAGGAGAGAAAATAACATGAATAAAACCAAAACAAAACGCGAAAAATTAAAAGAATATTCTTTTCGTTACAACAGAAACGGTTATTTTCTGATTGCTCCAGCCGTTATAGCAATTCTGTTGCTAAGTGTATATCCTCTGTTAAACGGTATCTGGATTAGTTTTCTAAATTACGATATGACCAAAGCTCGAGCTTCCGATTTCGGTACATTTGCTGGTCTAAAAAACTATATGGTTATTTTTTCAAATTCAAAATACCGAAATGCCGTAGCTAATTCTGTTGTATGGACTTTAGTAAATCTTATAGTACAGGTAGCTCTAGCAACAGGTATCGCGCTTGTGTTGAATGAAAAACTAAAAGGTCGCGCTATTTTTAGAACATTAGCGCTTCTTCCTTGGGCAATTCCAGCAGCTATCAGTGCATTGACATTTAGCGCTCTTTATGATACCAAAATTGGTGCATTTAATGCTATTCTGATTCGTCTTGGAATTTTAAAAGAAGGATATTCTTTTTTAGGGAATGTCGGCACAGCTATGCCAGCAGTAATCATTGCAAATGTATGGAAAAGCACACCTTTTTTGATGATTTTCATTCTCGCCGCCTTACAAGGTGTCTCTTATGATATGTACGAAAGTGCTGCTATTGATGGAGCAGGAAAAATAAAACGTTTTCTGTATATTACACTTCCCAACATTAAAGAGCCTATGGCTGTTGCAGTAATACTGAATGCGATTTCTATTTTTAATAACTTTAATGCCATTTGGCTTCTTACTCAAGGAGGGCCCTTAAACAGTACAGAAATCATGTATACATACGCATATCGCCAAGCTTTTGTGGATCACAAATTTGGTTATGCAGCTGCTACCTCTGTAGTCATTTTTATAGTTATTGCAATACTTACTGTAATATATATAAAAATGATTTCATCAAAAAAAGATTAAAAGGAGAAGGCTATGAAGAGAACCAGATTAGAAAAATTTATCTTATATTCACTAGCTATTATTATTGCCCTGTGTTCCTTTCTTCCCTTTTTGTGGGTATTTTTCACAGCACTTAAGGGACCTGAACAAATTTATGATATGAATCAGATTATACCTACATATGTTACATTTGAAAACTTCAAAAAAGTACTGTTTCAGTCTAATTTTATACGATATTTTATGAACAGTGCATATATTTCAATCATTGTAACCGGGATTTCTATGCTGTTTGCAGTTATGGCAGCATATGGATTCTGTCGTTATCGAATTTTGGGCGCAGAAAAAATGAAATTGGGAATTCTATTCACAAAAATGTTTCCTGGTGTGTTGCTTTCTATTCCCTATTATGTTATTATGCAAAAAATGAATCTTATAGACTCGCATCTGGGACTCATCATCATAAATTGCTCATTTGTACTGCCTTTTGCAGTATGGAATATGTGTACATTTTTCCTTCAAATCCCGTGGGAAATAGAAGAATCAGCTATGATAGATGGATGCAATCGCTTTCAATCTTTCATAAAAGTAATCTTTCCTATGGCGAAACCTGGAATTTCTGCTACAACCCTATATTGTTTTTTGATGTCCTGGGATGAATTCATGTATGCCAATACATTTATAAGCACAACTCTTAAAAAAACGGTCCAAGTCGGTATTCGGGATTACATTGGAGAATATTCGACAGATTGGGGGCCATTAATGGCATCTGTTATCCTGAGCCTGATACCAGTAATTATATTCTTTGTATTTGTACAGGACAATCTCGTAGGAGGATTATCCGCTGGTGCTGTTAAAGGTTAGTACTAAATATCATAATTATAGCATAAAGGGGACAGCCACATATGAAAAAAACATATAAGGAACCAAGTATTCAACTATGTATGACAAGAAATATTATACTTTGTGTCCTTATCCCTCTTTTTTTCGCTCTGGCTGTCCTTTGTGGACTTTTAAACTATAATCTCTCTGCTGGAACCGTAGAGGCCTACCAGATGATGTTCAATCAAAATATACAGGCAATTGACAGCGCAATTCTTCAATCCAATTATGCTAGCAGCACAATGATTACTTATACAGGGAATATCCGCCTGCTTCAAAAATATTATCAGGCGCAAAATGAATATGAAAAATTCACTGTAATTTCTCAAATAGAAAATATGCTCTCTAATTGTCAGGCAATAGCCTTAAATAGCTTTCGGGGAGAAATGGTATTACTGATGAATGATGGACGTGTCATTGATGCCATTAAAACAGCAGATATATCCGATTCTTTGACAGAGTATGAATGGTGGGAAAACTTACAAAAAACTGGTTCCATTCTTTATTGGGACAGCAATATTCAAGAAATCTTTGAACCACATCATCGCCAAAACTATGTTGCCTTTGGGCGTCAATTGATGCGCTATAAGGAAGAACCTTTGGGATATGCGCTAGTTCGAATTCCTTCAGAAAAATTTTTTCAATTCAGCGAAGATCCTCAATTTCAAGACGGAACTTTAGCCCTTTTTTCTTCTGATTGACGGATCATCGCCAGTGATGGAGGAACCATAGAAAACGAAACTCTAAAAGATCTATATCAACACTGGAAAAATGGCAATAAAAATACTGGAAAATGGGAAAAATATTTTTTTATGGCATCCAAATTGGACTCTTGTGGAAATAGCATTGTATACGCAATAGAACAAAAGAACATGTTTCGAAGAGTCGAAATTATCGTTATTAGCACTATAGCCTTTATGATTGTAACGGGAATAGGACTGGTTGCAGTAATCATTTATCTTTCTCATTACATAGCCAAACCAATTTTATTTTTTGCAGATCGAATTTGTTTAATCGAACAGGATAAACCTGAAATGCTTGTATTAAATAAACACCACTACAAAGAAACAAAGGTTCTTGAAGAAGGCATGATACGAGCTCAAAAACGAATTAATCTTCTTGTTAAGGAAGTACGAAAAGAAGCAGAAATGAAAGAAAAAGCTCGCTATGATGCACTGCGAGCACAAATAACACCGCATTTTCTATTTAATACTTTAAATGCAATACGTTGGAAAGCATCTCTAAATCACGATGAGGAAGTTTCTGATATACTATCAGATTTAGGCATTCTTTTAGGTGAAGCTTATCGAAACACAGATGAATTAGAACGCATCGAAAATGCAGTGCTTATCCTAGATGCTTATGTAAAAATAATGCAGATCCGTTTTGGAGATAAAGTTCAATTCTTTTTCTCAGTTTCAGAAGAAATACGAGAATATCTAATCCCAAGATTTTGCTTACAACCGCTTGTAGAAAACTCATTTATTCACGGAATGGGACGTGTTAAAGAAGGTATTATTGTTCTTCGAGGTGAAAAGCAGGGAAAAGACATTATATTTACTTTAATTGATAATGGAACAGGTCTCCAGGGAAAACAAATTGATTTAACAAAGGAATACGATTTAAAACAACGCGGTGTTTCTGGAATAGGTTTACCTAATATTCATAAACGTATTCAAATGCTTTTCGGAAAAGAATATGGACTATATGTAGATAACACTTTAGAAGTAGGATTTAAAATTTCCTTAAAAATTCCAGCAATTACCGAAACGGACAAGAAGGTGACTGAATGAAGGCATTAATTGTAGAAGATGAACTGCTAGCCAGAGTGGGGCTGCGCTCACTTATAGACTGGCAAGCTATGGGAATTACTCTCTTAGAAGACGCTCAAGATGGACGTGAAGCATTAGAACGTTTAGAAAAAGAACATCCAGACATTTTGCTTTTGGATCTCAATATTCCAATTATCAGTGGTCTTGAAATTCTGGAATATATAAAAAAGAAAAAAATTTCCGTTAAAACTGTTGTAGTAAGTTGCTACGATGATTTTAAAACAGTTAAGCAGGCTATGAAACTTGGTGCTGCCGATTATATCCGAAAATTTGGATTATCGAAAGAAGAGTTAATAACCACACTAACCAGTTTAACGGAAACACCAGTAGAAAGCTTCATTCCAGTCACTAAATCGATAGCTCAGATAGGTGCTGAAACCCGACAGAAAATTGAAAATATACCCGAAACATATCAAACTGGCTGCTGTGTAAGCTTTTTTTTGTGTTGGAAATATTCCGGAGAAATGTCTGACATGAAAATTGTTGAAACTATAGCTTGTCAGTTTTTTCAAAAACTAGGACGAGAATTGATGTCCCTTACTTATGAAGGGAAGTTATTGATTCTAATGAAAGAAGAAACAAATGAAGTAGAAGTAAAACAATTAAGTAAACAAATTTCACCTTTTGTAGCTAATCGCTGTTACATTGGAATAACTCGATATCAACAGCCAATTTATGATCATAATTTTTTTATAGATATTGCAAATAGTATTGAAGCATATGGCTTCTATGACTCAAAAGAAGAAATTCTTGTTTTCGAGCATGCAATTGAAATCAAACGCCAAATGCCATTTCCTTTAGCCTCTTATATTGAAAAACTGGAACGCGGTATCCAAAAAATGTCGAAAGAAGACATTTTACAAATTCTGAATTTTATGTTCGATGAAATTTCTTCACATCGGTATATATCCGTAAATTTGGTGAAAAAAATGATGATTGAAATTTTAAGTCGTTTTTCTGATAAAGCCGGACAGTTGGGTGGCGCAATTGAAGAGATTGAAGTAAATGGAAGTTATAAACATTATCAAAAAATTGTACAAATTTCCAGTTACGAAGATATGAGACATTGGTGGATTGATTTTGTTTCTAGTTTTACAACTCTTTTTTTTACCAGACAAAAATGTTCAGAATCAGACATAATACAACTCGCTTTAGACTATATAGACAACAATCTTGATAAAACAATTCAGCTATCTGATGTTGCCAGGTATATCGGTGTTTCTGAACCATATCTCAGTTCTTTTTTTAAGAAAAACATGAATGAAAACTTTATTCCTTACGTCAATAAACAGAAAATCAAAAGAGCAAAGCAGCTTCTTAGCGAAGGGAAAATGGTTTATCAAGTATCAGATATGTTAGGATATGAGAACAGCACCTATTTTTCTAAGGTTTTTAAAAAAATGGAAGGAGTTACTCCCGATGTATATAGAAAAAACTATTTATAAAACAGGATTATTTACAATTATACATTCCAAATGAATCGAGGTAAAATATATGGAAAATCTGATATTCAGCCTTAATGCTACTATGCCTATTTTTTTCCTTATGTTGTTGGGCGTCTTTTTTAGAAAAATAGGTATCTTAGAAGAAAATATGGTCAATGGGCTTAACCAGTTTGTTTTTAAAGTAACACTTCCTGTTTTATTGTTTGGAGATCTTGCAAAACAAGATTTTTCTAAAGCATGGAATGGAAAATTTGTATTTTTTTGTTTTGCTGTTACGATTTTAAGCATTACACTAGTAGCATGTATTTCCATAATTCTTCGAAATAAAAATCTGCAAGGAGAATTTATTCAAGGCGCATACCGCAGCAGTGCTGCTGTTTTGGGCATTGCTTTTATTACGAATATTTATGGAAATTCTGGTATGGCTCCCCTTATGATTATTGGCAGCGTTCCTGTATATAATATTATGGCCGTTATCATACTTTCTTTTACAAATCCAAGTCAAAAGGGAATGAATACAGCACTCATAAAAAAAACAGCAAGGGGAATTATAACGAACCCGATTATTCTCGGAATTTTCTTCGGTGCCCTTTGGTCTCTTTTTCAGTTTCCCTTTCCAATTATTTTAGATAAAACAGTCTCCAATCTTGGAAGTTTGACCACTCCTCTCGGTTTAATGGCTATGGGCGCTGCATTTAACTGGAACGAAGCAAAAAAAGGGATGGGGCCGGCCTTTCTTGCAAGCTTTATAAAACTTTTTGGATTATGTGCAATTTTTCTTCCAGCAGCTATTCTTATTGGATTTCGCGATGCGGAGTTGATTGCAATTTTAGTTATGCTAGGCTCTAGCACAACTGTCAGTTGCTATGTAATGGCCAAAAATATGGGACATGACGGAATTCTAACATCAAGTATAGTAGCATTAACCACATGTGGAAGTGCCTTTTCCTTAACCTTTTGGCTTTATATCATCCGAACGATGGGACTGATTTAAAAACATTTTGCTTTCGACACCCCCTCACAAATGATATCATTTATTCTCTGCAAAAGCTTCATATAGAGAAATTACATCTGCCACTGTTAAAAGACACTTCGGATGACTATCCTGTCAGATTAATTATAAAAAAGAAATCAAAAAAGCCTTTAGCCAAATATATTGATAAAACAGCAAAATCCACAGGAGAAAACAGAAAACGGAGTGCATATACCTGTTTTTTATGGTATGATAAAGAAAGCCTTGCAGGAACACAGCCGATCGCCTATAATAGTACATTAGCGCAATGGGCCATATGCTTGTTTTACGTTGTTTGCCCACGGCCAGGTTCCAGCTATGGAACAAAACACCCATGAAATATAAGAAATGCAGGTTGAATAACAATTTATGAGAAAATTAGCATTAAGTGATGAGATACTTTTAAGTGTCCAGCAGCCCGCCCGTTATATCGGCGGCGAGTTTAATATGGCAGAGAAAGTTCCCAACGAACAAATGATAAGATTTGCCATGTGTTTCCCGGACGTTTATGAGATCGGTATGTCCCATCTTGGCATGCAGATCCTTTACGCTATGTTCAACAAGCGGGAAGATGTCTATTGTGAACGTGTCTTTTCTCCCTGGCCGGATTTAGATGCCATTCTTCGGAAAAAACACATTCCCCTCTTTGCCCTGGAAAGCCAGGAGCCGGTCAAAGCCTTTGATTTTCTGGGCTTTACCATTCAGTATGAAATGTGCTATACCAATATTCTCCAGGTGCTGGATTTAAGCGGAATTCCGCTTCACGCGGAGGATCGGAAGGAAAATGATCCCATTGTCATCGGAGGCGGCCCCTGTGCCTACAATCCGGAACCGCTGGCCCCGTTCTTCGATATGTTCTATATCGGAGAGGGAGAGACTCAGTATGACAATCTCTTCGATCTGTACAAGGAGATTCGGAAAAACGGCGGAAACCGCTGGACCTTCCTGGAAGCTGCCGCCAAGCTGCCTGGTATTTACGTTCCCATGTTTTACGATGTAACCTACCATGAGGATGGCACAATTGCAGAATTCAAACCAAATACCCCTGGTATTCCGGCCACCATTGCCAAGGAGCTGGTAGTCGATATGGATGATGCGCCTTATATTGAAAATCCGATTGTACCTTTTATTAAGGTGACACAGGATCGCGTAGTTCTTGAAATTCAGCGGGGATGTATCCGCGGCTGCCGGTTCTGCCAGGCAGGAAATATTTACCGCCCGCTTCGCGAGCACAGTCTGGAATATTTAAAGAACTATGCCCGCCGGATGTTAAAAAATACCGGACATGAGGAAATTTCCCTCAGCTCTTTAAGCTCCAGCGACTATACTTATTTAAAAGAACTTGTGACCTTCCTGATTGACGAATTTCATGGAAAGGGCGTTAACATTTCCCTTCCTTCCCTGCGGATTGATGCATTCTCTCTCGACGTAATGAGCAAGGTGCAGGATGTCAAAAAAAGCAGCCTGACGTTTGCACCGGAGGCCGGAAGTCAGAGACTCCGCGATGTCATTAACAAGGGTCTGACTGAGGAAGTGATTTTAAAGGGTGCATCGGAAGCCTTCCACGGAGGATGGAACAGAGTAAAGCTGTATTTTATGCTGGGACTTCCCACAGAAACCGTGGAGGATATGGAGGGTATTGCCCTGCTTTCTGAGAAGATTGCAGAGCTTTACTATGACGAGATTCCAAAGGAACAGCGCAATGGAAAGGTGCAGGTTGTAGCCAGCTCCTCCTTCTTTGTTCCCAAGCCGTTTACTCCGTTCCAGTGGGCAAAAATGTGTACAAAAGAGGAATTCCTGGAAAGAGCTTATCTGGTCAAAGACAAGTTTAAAGAAATGCTCAACAGAAAGAGCCTGAAATACAACTACCACGAGGCGGATCTGACAGTGCTGGAGGGAATTCTTGCCCGCGGTGACCGGCGTGTTGCTCCGGTCTTGGAGGAGGCCTACCACAAGGGCGCCATGTTTGACTCCTGGGGAGAATATTTTAACAATGATATCTGGATGAATGCCTTTGAAACCTGCGGTGTTGATATGGACTTTTACACTGTTCGTGAGCGCAGTCTGGACGAGATTTTCCCCTGGGACTTTATCGATGCCGGTGTCACCAAGGAATTTTTGAAACGGGAATGGCTGGCTGCTGTCAGTGAAAAAGTAACACCGAACTGCCGTCAGCAGTGTTCCGGCTGCGGTGCCCGTCAATATGGAGGAGGTGTCTGCTTTGAAGATAAGAATTAAATTTGCCAAGGAAGGCACCATGAAATTTATCGGCCATCTGGACGTAATGCGTTATTTTCAGAAGGTGATGCGCCGGGCCGATGTTGATATTCGCTACAGTGAAGGCTTCAGTCCTCATCAGATTATGTCGTTTGCCTCTCCACTGGGAGTTGGCATGGAAAGCTGGGGCGAATATGTAGATATTGAGGTGCTGAGTACCGATTCTTCCGAAGAAATGCTCCGCCGCATAAACGGCGCAATGACAGAGGGGGTGGAAGCGCTTTCTTACCGCCTTCTTCCCGATACCGCTGCCAATGCCATGTCTCTGGTTGCTGCTGCTGACTACACGCTGAGATTCCGTGAAGGATATGAGCCAGAGGATCCTGCCGCTTTTGTCCGCGGTCTGAAGGATTTTCTGAAGCAGGAGCAGATTCTGGTTATGAAAAAAACAAAAAAAGGAGAAAAAGAGGTCGATATCCGTCCTATGATTTACGAAATGGAAGCGGATGAAGATCAGATTTTCCTGAAAATTGCCGCCGGAAGCGCTGCCAATTTAAAACCGGATGTTCTGATTCGTGCTTATATGGAAAGCATGGGAGAAACCATGGCTGATTTTGCACTGATGATCACAAGAAACGAATTATACGCGGATAACGGTTCTGAAAACAGTCATCAGTTCCTTCCGCTGGAAGCCTTTGGTGAGAACATTGAATAAGCTGATTATTACAAAATGGAATGACCGGATCCTGACTGTGTTATTTTCTGATGGACAGCCCCTGGAAATCGGTCTGGAGGAAAACTCCTCGATCCTTGGCAATATCTATATTGGAAAAGTCAACCGGATTGTTAAAAATCTGAACTCTGCCTTTGTTGATTTTGAAAAAGGACGGACAGGATATTACAGCCTTTCTGACAATCCCTGTATTCTCTATGCTGACGGCCATGAGGGAGCCTTAAAAGCAGGAGATGAGATTATTGTACAGGTAGCCCGTGATGCTGTTCGCACAAAGGATCCGGTTCTCAGCTCCAATCTGAATTTTACAGGTCAGTACGGAGTTTTAACAGCAGGAAAAACCATTGTCGGTTTTTCTTCCCGCATCAGCGACAAAGCCTGGAAGGAACAAATGCGTCCTGTTCTGGAAGATGCTGTCCGGGATGAAGCAGGCCTCATTGTCCGCACCAATGCCTACGGCCACGAAGAACAGCTGCTTGAGGAATTAAAAAAGCTTCAGGCACTTTATCAGAGTGTCCGTCAGGCGGCTGCGTACCGAACCTGCTTCAGCCTTCTCTACCGTCCGGATCCGGAATATATTAAAACAATCCGCAGCTGCCCGCTGGGCAGTCTGGAGGAGATTATAACGGATGATCCAGAGGTATATGAGCAGCTTCGTCTGTATTTTGACAGCTGCGGTCCGGAACAGCAGTGTGCCTTCCGGTTTTATGAAGATCCCATGATCCGCCTTTCCAGTCTGTATTCCCTGGAAGCTGTGATGGATCGGGCCTGCCAGAAGCGGGTCTGGCTGAAATCCGGCGGCTATCTGGTGATTGAAAATACGGAGGCCATGGTTGTCATCGATGTAAATACCGGAAAATACTCCGGAAAAAAGAATCAGGAAGATACCATCCGCCTGACAAACCGGGAAGCTGCGGAGGAAATCAGCCGGCAGCTGCGGCTGAGGAATCTTTCAGGCATCATTATGGTTGACTTCATTGACATGAAACGTCAGGAAGATAAAAACGAACTGATGGATTATCTGAAAAGGTTGGTACGTCACGATCCGGTCAGAACCACTGTTGTGGACATGACCCAGCTGAATCTGGTAGAAATCACAAGAAAAAAGGAAAAGAAACCACTCTGGGAACAGCTTTCCCAGAAGGAATAAACCTAAAAGGGGATTGATAGCATGAAAATCATTATTGTTGGCTGCGGTAAAGTGGGCTTTACCCTGGTCGAACAGCTGAATAACGAGGGACATGATATTACGGTCATTGACCGTGACGGTGCAAAACTGCGTGCACTTACAGACAGTCTCGATGTTATGGGAGTGGAAGGAAACGGCGCAGTCTATCAGGTACAGGCAGAGGCAGGCATTCAGGATACGGATTTGCTGATTGCAACCACCAACTCTGACGAGCTGAATATGCTTTGCTGTCTGATTGCTAAAAAGGCAGGAAACTGCCATACCATTGCAAGAATTCGAAATCCGGAATATTCTCAGGAGCTGTCCTTTATCCGGGAAGAGCTGAATTTATCCATGGCAATTAATCCGGAGCTGGCTGCTGCTACTGAAATATCCAGACTTTTGAAATTCCCGTCAGCAATCAAGGTAGATACCTTTGCCAAGGGACGTGTAGAGCTTTTGAAATTTCATATACCTGATGATTCCGTTCTTCACAATATGCAGGTTTTGGAGGTGTCCGCGCAGCTTCACTGCAACGTGCTGATCTGTGCCGTAGAACGGGAAAATGATGTTATGATTCCTGACGGACGTTTCCGGATGCAGGCAGGAGACAAAATATCCTTTATCGGTTCTCCTGAAGAAGCCGCCAAGTTTTTCCGCCAGATCAACATCAATACCACAGCCATCGGCTCTGCCATGTTTGTCGGCGGCGGAAAGATTACCTATTACCTGGCAAAGCTCCTGGAAAACACAAAAATCAAGATTAAAATCATTGAACAGGATTTGAACCGCTGCAATGAGCTGAGCGAGCTGCTTCCCAAGGCTCTGATTATTCACGGTGACGGTTCTGATCAGAAGCTACTTCTGGAAGAGGGACTGACTCAGACCGAGGCCTTCTGTTCCCTGACCGGCTTTGATGAGGAAAATATCATGCTTTCCCTCTATGCCGCATCCATGACCACAGCCAAGCTGGTTACCAAAATCAACCGAATCGCCTTTGAAGACGTTATTCAGAAAATGAACCTTGGCAGTATCATTTATCCGAAGCTGATTACTGCAGATAATATTCTCCAGTATGTACGCGCCATGCAGAACTCCATGGGAAGTAATGTGGAAACCCTCTACAAAATTGTTGCAAACAAGGCAGAGGCGCTGGAATTCCGTGTTGGAAAAGATAACCCGGTTGCAGGAGTTCCCCTGGAAAAACTGTCCTTCAAAGACAATCTTCTGATTGCCTGCATTAACAGAAACGGAAAAATCATTACCCCCCGAGGAAAGGATACGATTGAAACAGGAGATACGGTTATCGTCGTAACCACCCACTCCGGGCTGAAGGATCTGAAGGATATTTTAAAATAGAAGGTGCAGTCAAATGAATATCAGTATGATTTTATATTTTCTCGGCTGGGTACTGAAAATTGAAGGTATTCTGATGATCCTTCCCTGTGCCATTGCCTTGATTTACCAGGAGCTTAACGGACTTTATTTTCTTGGAATCGGACTCTTCTGTGTGATTTCCGGCTGGCTTATGTCGCGAAAAAAACCGTCCAACACGGTATTCTATGCAAAAGAGGGATTTGTGTCCGTAGCGCTGAGCTGGATCGTGCTCAGTGTTTTCGGCGCGCTTCCATTCTATTTCAGCGGAGAGATTCCGCTGTTTGAGGATGCCCTTTTCGAGGTTATTTCCGGCTTCACCACCACAGGAGCCAGTGTTCTTTCCGATGTAGAGGCTTTAAGCCGCTGCATGCTTATGTGGCGCAGCTTCACTCACTGGATTGGCGGTATGGGAGTGCTGGTTTTCATCCTCGCTGTACTTCCTCTTGCCGGCGGTTACAATATGCATATTATGCGTGCGGAAAGCCCCGGCCCCTCTGTAGGAAAGCTGGTTCCCAGAGTAAAGCTGACTGCAAAAATCCTGTATGTGATTTACTTTTCCATGACAGTGCTTCAGATTTTAATTCTCCTGGCCAGCGGTATGCCCTGGTTTGATTCTCTGGCCATGAGTTTTGGTACTGCCGGTACCGGTGGTTTTGGAATTCTCAATTCCAGCTGCGGAAGCTACACAACCTTCCAGCAGGCCGTCTTTACTATATTTATGATCCTGTTTGGAATTAACTTTAACGTATATTACCTGTTCCTGATCAAAAAGCCAAAGGATGCCCTTCACTGTGAGGAGATGAGGGGATATCTGGCAATTATTGCAGCAAGCATCCTGCTGATTGCCTGGAATATCCGCGAATATTATCCTACCATTTTCCAGGCCATCCATCACAGTGCTTTCCAGGTTGCATCCATTATTACAACAACAGGATATTCCACTGCTGATTTTGATCTGTGGCCATCCTTCTCAAAAACGATTCTGGTGATCCTGATGTTTGTCGGCGCCTGCGCCGGCAGTACGGGAGGCGGTATCAAGGTATCACGTATTGCGATTGCCTTTAAAACAGTGAAAAAGGAGATGTCCTCACTGATTCATCCGAGAAGCATTAAAATTCTCAAATACGAGGGCAAGCCAATTGAACATACGGTTCTTCGCTCCATTAATACCTACCTGATCACCTATATGCTGATTTTTGCCGGCTCCATTCTCCTGATCAGCCTGAATGAGTTTGATCCGACCACCAATTTTACGGCTGTGGCTGCAACGCTGAATAATATCGGACC
>UQFC01000014.1 GCA_900540335.1 uncultured Clostridium sp.
AGAGCATTTTCAGGATTTTTACGAGGATCCCTTCCGCTTTCAGAATGCCGCGGACGGGGAGAGCGTAGCTGATCTCTGCGTTCGGGCAAGATCCTTTTTTCAGGGACTGCTCGGATCGCGCAGGTATCAGGACAAGACCATTCTGATTGCAAGCCACGGCTGCGCCTGCAGGGCAATCCTCAACAATGTTTACGAGGATAAGGAAAATTTCTGGCATGGAAAGGTTCCGCCCAACTGTGCCGTCAGTATTGTAGATGTCACGGACGGGAAAGCGGTGCTTACAGCATCGGATCAGATTTATTATGATCCGGCGGAGTGTGTGGATTTCAGAACAGGAAAGCCGGCGGGGGCAGATGCTTTGCAACCGGCGCATCTTGTGATATAATGGTTTGGATTTTTTCGTTTACAGAAACAGATTGCAAAGAGGATTTCAGATATGAACAAAGAAAACAGAATTCAGAGATTTGATAAGATGCAGCAGCAGGCTCCGGCAGAGGAGGGCGCCCGCCAGTATTATTTTATTGAGCAGGCGCGGATACTCTGGAAGGAACGATTTGATGCTCTGGTAGACAGCGGAGAGGCGGCCGGCCGGTATGGCAGCAGGCTTTTAGGACAGCTTCAGGCAGAGGAAAAATACGGAACCTTCCACATTGCTACCTTCGGATGCCAGATGAATGCCCGGGATTCCGAAAAGCTTTCCGGTATTCTGGAGCAGGCAGGGTTAAAGGAGGTCGATTCCGAGCATGCGGATTTTGTCCTTTATAACACCTGTACCGTGCGTGATAATGCAAACCAGAAGGTTTACGGACGTCTGGGATATCTGCACACCCTGAAGAAAAAACAGCCGGATATGATGATTGCCCTTTGCGGATGCATGATGCAGGAGCCGTCTGTTATTGAAAAGATTAAGAAAAGCTATTCTTTTGTGGATTTGATTTTTGGAACCCATAATATTTTTAAGCTGGCAGAGCTGCTTTGCCGCAGAATGCTGGAAAACCGTAAGATGGTGGTAGATGTCTGGGAAGGAACGGATCAGATTGTGGAGGAACTTCCTGTGGACAGAAAGTATCCGTTTAAGTCGGGAGTCAATATTATGTTTGGCTGCAATAACTTCTGCAGCTACTGTATTGTTCCCTATGTGCGGGGAAGAGAGAGAAGCCGCCGGCCGGAGGATATCCTGGATGAAATCAGAAAGCTGGTGGCAGACGGCGTTGTAGAGGTTATGCTTCTGGGACAGAATGTGAATTCTTATGGAAAAAACCTGGAAACGCCGGTTACCTTTGCCCAGCTTCTGCGACAGGTCAATGAGATTGAGGGGCTGGAGAGAATCCGGTTTATGACCTCTCATCCCAAGGATCTTTCTGACGAGCTGATTGAGGCCATGAGAGACTGCAAAAAGGTATGTACTCATCTGCATCTTCCTCTTCAGTCAGGCAGCAGCCGTATCTTGAAGATTATGAACCGCCGCTATACCAAGGAACAGTATCTGGAGCTTGTGGACAAGATTCGCAGGGCTGTACCGGGGATTTCTCTGACTACGGATATTATTGTCGGATTTCCGGGAGAGACAGAGGAGGATTTTGAAGAAACCATGGATGTGGTTCGCCGGGTACGGTATGACAGTGCCTTTACGTTTATTTATTCCAAACGGACAGGGACTCCTGCTGCAGATATGGAACAGGTTCCTGAGGATGTGGTGAAAAAACGGTTTGACCGGCTTTTAAAGGAGGTTCAGCAGATTTCGGCAGAGGTTTGCGGCAGAGATGAGAAAACCGTTCAGAAGGTGCTTGTGGAAAGCCTGGATGACCATCAGGAGGGCTATGTGACCGGCAGAATGAGCAATAATACGGTGGTTCATTTCCCGGGAGATGAGTCTTTGATTGGAAAAATTGCAGATGTTTACCTGGAGGAATCCAAGGGATTTTATTATATGGGAAAATATAGAGAAGACGGACAGAAGAAGGAGTAACAGAACGTGGCTGGATTATCACCAATGATGGCCCAATATATGGAGACCAAAAAACAATATCAGGACTGTATCCTGTTTTACCGGCTGGGAGATTTCTATGAGATGTTTTTTGATGACGCGCTGACGGCATCAAGAGAACTGGAAATCACCCTGACAGGAAAGGAATGCGGACTGGAGGAAAGGGCGCCCATGTGCGGCGTCCCTTATCACGCTGTGGACAGCTATCTGAGCCGTCTGGTGCAGAAGGGCTATAAGGTTGCCATTGCGGAGCAGATGGAGGATCCCAAGCAGGCAAAGGGACTGGTAAAGCGTGAGGTAATCCGGGTGGTGACTCCCGGTACCATTACCAGCAGTCAGGCTCTGGATGAGACAAAGAACAACTATCTGATGGCGATTGTTTATCTGGGCGACAAAATGGGAGTGTCGGTGGCTGATATTACAACCGGAGATTTTCTTGTGACAGAGGTAGGTTCCGAGCGCTCTCTTTTTGATGAAATTAATAAATTTTCTCCGGCGGAAATCATATATAACGATGCCTTTGCCATGTCGGGAATCAGCCTGGACGAGATGAGGGATCGGTATCATTTTGCTGTATCTGCTGTAGATTCCCATTATTTTCAGGATGAAAGCTGCAGAAAGGTCCTGAAGGAGCATTTTAAGGTAAATGGTCTGGAGGGGCTGGGCCTTGGAGATTATGACAGCGGCGTAATTGCAGCAGGAGCTGTGCTTCAGTACCTGTATGAGACACAGAAGACGACGATGGATCACCTGACTTCCATTGTGCCGTATTCCACAGGCAATTATATGGTGCTTGACTCCTCCACCAGAAGAAATCTGGAGCTTCTGGAAACCATGCGGGAAAAACAGAAGAGAGGAAGTCTTCTCTGGGTTCTGGATAAGACAAGAACCGCTATGGGAGCCAGACTTTTAAGAACCTGGATTGAGCAGCCGCTGATTCATAAAGAGGAGATTCTGGAGAGGCAGAAGGCGATTGAAGAGCTGAACATGAATTATATCAGCAGGGAGGAGCTGCGGGAATATTTAAATCCTGTTTATGATCTGGAACGTCTGATTGGACGCATTAGCTATAAATCAGCCAATCCCAGAGATCTTCTGGCCTTCCGCAATTCGATTGCCATGGTTCCCTATATGAAGCAGCTGCTTCAGGAATTCACCTGTGCCAATTTAAAGGCTCTGGAGGAGGAAATGGATCCTCTGGAGGATTTAAATGATCTGATCAGCCGCGCCATTGCAGAGGAACCTCCCGTAACTGTGCGGGAGGGGGGAATTATCCGGGACGGCTTTCACGAGGAGGCGGACCGGCTGCGCCATGCAAAGACAGAAGGAAAAACATGGCTGGCTGAACTGGAGGCCAGGGAGCGGGACAAAACGGGAATCAAGAATCTGAAGGTCAAATACAACAAGGTATTTGGATATTATTTTGAGGTAACCAATTCCTTTAAGGATCTGGTTCCGGATTATTTTATCCGCAAACAGACTCTGACCAACGCAGAGCGATACACAACGGATGAATTAAAGGAGCTTGAGGATGTGATTCTGGGTGCTGAGGATAAGCTCTTCTCTCTGGAATATGAGCTGTTTTGCCAGGTACGGGATGCAGTAGGAGCCCAGGTGGTGCGGATTCAGAAAACAGCCCGGGCGATTGCGGAGACGGATGTGTATGCTTCTTTGTCTACGGTGGCAACCAGAAATGATTATGTGAAGCCTTCCATCAATGAAAAGGGCGTGATTCAGATTAAGGCAGGACGTCATCCTGTGGTAGAAAAGATGATGCGGGATGATCTGTTTGTGTCCAATGACACATATCTGGATAATGGCAAGAACAGGATTTCCATTATTACAGGCCCCAATATGGCCGGAAAATCCACCTATATGCGTCAGACGGCTCTGATTGTGCTGATGGCGCAGATTGGAAGCTTTGTGCCTGCGTCTCAGGCCAATATCGGTATCTGTGATCGTATTTTTACCAGGGTGGGCGCGTCGGATGATCTGGCCAGCGGACAGAGTACGTTTATGGTGGAAATGACGGAGGTAGCCAATATTCTGAGAAATGCAACCAGAAACAGTCTCCTGATTCTTGATGAAATCGGACGGGGAACCAGTACCTTTGACGGCCTGAGCATTGCCTGGGCTGTGGTAGAGCATATCAGCAACACCAGACTTCTGGGAGCAAAAACACTGTTTGCCACTCATTATCACGAGCTGACGGAGCTGGAAGGGCTGATGAGCGGGGTGAACAATTATTGTATCGCAGTCAAGGAGCAGGGAGACGATATTGTATTTCTGCGTAAAATCGTTAAGGGCGGAGCTGACAAAAGCTACGGAATCCAGGTTGCGAAGCTGGCCGGTGTGCCGGATACGGTGATTAACCGGGCAAAAGAGCTGGTGGAGCAGCTGGTGGATACGGATTTGACAGCCAGAACCAGGGAGATTGCCGGGGCAAATGCCTCTGCCTCCTCTCATAAGCCGGTTCCCAGACCGGATGATGTGGAAATGAGTCAGCTTACGCTGTTTGATACTGTCCGGGAGGATGATATTATCCGGGAAATTAAAGACATGGAGCTGGGGAATATGACGCCCATTGATGCGCTGAATACCCTCTACCGTCTTCAGACAAAGCTGAAAAACAGGTGGAGCGGGGAGGAAGGATAGGAGAGTAAGCCATGGCCAATATTCATGTGCTGGATCAGAGCACGATTAATAAAATTGCAGCCGGTGAGGTCATTGAGCGCCCTGCGTCTGTGGTGAAGGAGCTGCTGGAAAATGCAGTGGATGCCAAAGCGACTGCTGTGACTGTGGAAATCCGGGACGGCGGAATTTCTTTTATCCGGGTAACGGATAACGGATGCGGGATTCCCAAAGAGGAGCTTCCTCTTGCTTTTCTGCGTCATTCCACCAGTAAGATTCAGTCGGTAGAGGATTTGTTTACCATTTCTTCCTTGGGTTTTCGCGGAGAGGCTTTGTCCAGCATTGCGGCAGTTTCCCAGGTTGAGGTTATTACGAAGACAGCCGGTTCACTGACAGGAACCCGGTATCAGATTGAAGGCGGACAGGAAACAGGCTGTGAGGAAATCGGTTCTCCGGACGGAACCACATTTATTGCAAGAAATCTGTTCTACAATACGCCTGTGCGGAGAAAGTTTTTAAAGACAGCTGCGACAGAGGGAGCCCATGTGGCAGATCTGGTGGAAAAGATTGCCTTGTCTCACCCGGAAATTTCCATTCGGTTTATTCAGAACAATCAGAATAAGCTGCACACTTCCGGAAATCACAATGTAAAAGATATTATTTATACTGTATTTGGCAGAGAGATTGCAGCCAGCCTGCTGCCGGTGGACAGAGCCGGCGAGGCAGTTTCGGTGAAGGGATTTATCGGAAAGCCTGTGATTGCAAGAAATAACAGGAATTTTGAAAATTATTTTATTAACGGGCGTTATATAAAAAGCGGAATTATCTGTAAGGCGATTGAGGAAGCATACAAGCCGTATATGATGCAGCACAAATATCCGTTTACGCTTCTCCATTTTACTATTGAACCGGAGTTTCTGGACGTAAATGTTCATCCTACAAAAATGGAACTGCGGTTTCGGGACAGTGAGCTGATGTTTCAGATGGTCCGGGATGCGGTATCCCAGGCCTTAGAGCACAGAGAACTGATTCCTCAGGTGGAGCTGGAAGGAAGAAACAGCTTTGGAGGTCTGCGGGAGGGACGAAGAACGCCGGGAGGGAAACCGGAGCTTTCCAGGGGCCGGTCATCGCAGCGTCATGAGGAAGCGGTATCTCCGGGAAGAGATGCAGGATTTCAGCCCCGGCCGAAGGACTCCGTGTGGTCAGGAGAGAGCAGCCGGGCAGCAGGAGCCAGACAGGTTCAGCCGGAGTTTGGACTGCTGAAATCAAAAGAGACGAAAGTGCCGGAGCTTAGACCGCTGAAGCAGGAAGGAATGCGGGAACTGGAATTTGGACCTCTGAAGCAGGAAGAAGCGAGAAAGCCGGAGCTTAGACCGCTGAGACAAACAGAGACGAAAGAACCGGAGCTTAAAAAACAAGAACTTAAAAATCCGGAGGAGTCCGTCTGCGCGGTAAGGGACGAGAGAGCTGCCTACGGCAGCACAAATTCATCTTCGTCTGATGAGAAGCGCAGGGAGGTCAATGAAGAACTGACGGCCCTGCTTTTAGGAAGCCGGGAAAGCGAAACGCCAATCGATGTGCAGGCGGAGGAACGGTGTGAAGAAGAAAAACAGGGGCAGCAAATGGATCTTTTTGCAGAAAAGCTTCTGGATGAAAAGAGCCGGAGCCGTCACAAGCTGATTGGACAGCTTTTTGATACATACTGGCTGGTTGAATTTAACCAGAGCCTTTATATTATTGATCAGCATGCGGCCCATGAAAAGGTTTTGTATGAAAAAACCATGGCAACACTGAAAACAAGGCAGTACACCTGCCAGATGGTGAATCC
Organism: uncultured Clostridium sp.; assembly: GCA_900540335.1. Lineage (GTDB taxonomy): Bacteria > Bacillota > Clostridia > Lachnospirales > Lachnospiraceae > Brotaphodocola. The sequence continues at coordinate 6,447 of UQFC01000014.1, forward strand.
GCCGATTATCCTGACTCTTGGAAGCCGGGAACAGGTGATGCTGCAGCAGAACCTGCGTTATTTCACAGATATCGGATTTGAAATTGAGCCCTTTGGAGGACGTGAATTTGCAGTCCGGGGCGTTCCGGACAATCTCTTTTCCATTGCAAAAAAGGATTTGCTGATGGAAATGATTGATGGTCTTTCTGAGGATGGAATGGCGGGAAACCCGGATATGATATATGAAAAAGTAGCCTCCATGTCCTGTAAGGCGGCGGTAAAGGGAAATCATCATATGAGCGCGGCAGAAGCGGATCAACTGATTGACCAGCTTCTGGAGCTGGAAAATCCCTATGCATGCCCCCACGGACGTCCGACGATTGTTTCGATGACAAAGTATGAACTGGAGAAGAAATTCAAGCGAATTGTCTGATGGAAGCAGAGGATAAGCATTGAGGGAAAGGAGTTCATGTGAAAAAGAAATTGATTGTGCTGACTGGTCCTACGGCAGTGGGAAAGACGGATCTGTCAATCAGTCTGGCGAAGGCTGTAAACGGAGAGATTATCAGCGCAGATTCTATGCAGGTTTATCGCCATATGGATATTGGCTCTGCCAAAATTATGCCGGAGGAAATGGACGGAATCCGCCATCATCTGATTGATGTTCTGGAACCCTGGGAGGAGTTTAATGTAACCAGGTTTCAGGCCATGGCGCAGGAAGCCATGGAAGGAATTTATGCCCGCGGTCATGTTCCTGTTGTAACAGGAGGAACCGGATTTTATATTCAGGCGCTGGCCTATGGCATTGATTTTACGGAAAATGAGGATACCTCTCATATTCGGGAGGAGCTGGAACTGGAGGCGGCAGAAAAGGGACCGGAATATCTGCACGGACTTCTCCGGCAGGTGGATCCGGATTCTGCGGATGCGATTCATCCCAATAATGTAAAGCGGGTGATTCGGGCGATTGAATTTTACCGTTTGACAGGACAGCAGATTTCCAGTCACAACCGTCAGGAAAGACAGAAGGGCTCTCCCTATGATTTATATTATTATGTCTTAACCTGCGAGCGTGAAAGACTTTACCGCCGTATCGAGCAGAGAGTGGATCAGATGCTGGAAGCCGGTCTGGTTGAGGAGGTCCGCCGGTTAAAGGAAATGGGCTGTACCAGATCCATGGTTGCTATGCAGGGACTGGGATATAAGGAAATCCTGGATTATCTGGACGGCAGATGCACGCTGGAGGAGGCTGTGTATGTGCTGAAGCGGGATACCCGGCATTTTGCCAAGCGTCAGCTCACTTGGTTCCGCAGAGAGCGTGATGTAAGATGGGTAAAACTGGAGGACTATGAATTTGATAAAACCAGGATTCTGGAAGCGATTCTAAAGGATATGGAAGCGGCTCCGAATCAGGAAAAAATATAACTGGAATTCAGAAAAGAAGAATAAGAATGACAAATCAGGAGGAAGAAACAATGGAATTAGATGCAATGTATGAAAGTCTGGGCATTACCCCGGCTGTGCAGAAATTCTGCACGGAGATAGAGGCGCAGTTAAAGGAGCGGTTTGAAGCAATTGATGAAACTGCAGAGTACAATCAGATGAAGGTGTTAAAAGCTATGCAGGATGCCAGAGTCAGCGATATTCACTTTGCTGCTACAACCGGATACGGCTATAACGATCTGGGACGTGATGTTCTGGAGGAGGTGTATGCCAAAGCCTTTCACGGAGAAAGCGCTCTGGTTCGTCCGCAGTTAATCAGCGGAACACATGCTCTTCATGTGGCTCTTTCCGGAAATCTTCGTCCGGGTGATGAACTGCTTTCACCAGTTGGAAAACCTTATGATACGCTGGAGGAGGTAATCGGAATCAGAGATTCTGTAGGCTCCTTAAAGGAATACGGAGTGGTATACCGTCAGGTGGATTTATTAGAGGACGGCTCTTTTGATTATGAGAATATCAGAAAAGCAATCAATGAGAAAACAAAGTTAGTCACTATTCAGCGTTCCAAGGGATATGCGACCCGTCCTACCCTGTCAGTGGAAAAAATCGGCCAGCTGATTTCTTTTGTAAAGAGCATAAAGCCGGATGTAATCTGTATGGTGGACAACTGCTACGGTGAATTTGTAGAGCGGACAGAGCCCACAGATGTAGGCGCTGACATGATTGTGGGTTCTCTGATTAAGAACCCGGGCGGCGGTCTGGCTCCTATCGGAGGCTATATTGTAGGACGGAAGGACTGTATTGAGCGGGCTTCCTACCGCCTGAGCGCACCGGGACTTGGAAAAGAGGTTGGTGCCAGTCTGGGACTGAACCAGTCCTTCTATCAGGGTCTGTTTTTGTCGCCGACAGTTGTGGCAGGCGCTTTGAAGGGCGCTGTGTTTGCAGCGAATATCTATGAGAAGCTGGGCTTTGCTGTTGTACCGAACGGAAGCGAATCCCGTCACGATATTATTCAGGCCGTGACCTTTGGAACCCCGGAGGGAGTAATTGCCTTCTGTCAGGGAATCCAGGCAGCAGCGCCGGTAGACAGCTTTGTAACCCCGGAGCCGTGGGATATGCCGGGATATGATGCGCCGGTTATTATGGCAGCAGGAGCCTTTGTTCAGGGTTCATCGATTGAGCTTTCTGCTGACGGTCCCATTAAGCCGCCTTATGCGGTGTATTTCCAGGGAGGTCTGACCTGGTATCACGCCAAGCTGGGCATTATGAAATCCATGCAGAAGCTGGTGGATGCAGGAATTATTAATACATTCTAAAGATTTCCATTTTTTGTATACAGAGATTGTGTTTTGTGGTAAACTAAGACACGGATTCATTTCCTGTTTCGTACCGGAGAGTCACGTAAGGAGGAAATGATGAGACATATGAAAATGAAAGAACTGCCAAACAGTTCCAGGCCCTATGAGCGGTGTATGCAGGAGGGAGCAGAGCATCTGACAGACGCAGAGCTTTTGTCCATTATTCTGCGTACCGGCTCAAAGGGAGAGAGTTCTCTGGAACTGGCAGAACGGATTCTGGCCTTAAACTGCCCTGGAGAGGGTATTTTAGGGCTTTTGCATCTTTCCCTGCCGCAGCTGATGTCTGTGAAGGGAATCGGAAAGGTGAAGGGGATTCAGCTGATGTGTATCGGCGAGCTTTCCCGCAGAATCTGGAAAAAGAAGCAGTTGGAAAGAACCATACGATTTGAGGAACCGGAACAGGTTGCGGCATATTATCAGGAGGATCTGCGCCATATGGAGCAGGAACAGTTTTTTCTGATGATGTTTAATACCCGTCAGATGCTGATTGGAGAGCGGATGATGTCCAAGGGCACGGTCAATGCATCGCTAGCCGGTACCAGAGAGATTTTTATTGAGGCACTGCGCTATCAGGCTGTGAGTCTGATTCTGGTGCACAATCACCCCAGCGGAGATCCGGAGCCCAGTAAAGAGGATATTCTTTTAACAGAACGGGTCCGCAAAGCCGGAGAGCTGATGGGGATCCGTCTTTTGGATCATATTGTGATTGGAGACAGCGCTTATGTCAGTATGAAAGAACGAGGATTGTTATAAATGGAGTCAAAACGCAGTAAATACGTTTTAATTGGTCTGTCGGTATTCTGCATCATTCTGATAGTGGTTACCTCTTTTGTGGACGGATTTCTGAATCCGCTGAGAACCAGTATCGGCTTTTTTCTGAATCCCATTCAGTCAGGTGTAAACAAGGCAGGGACATCCCTGTACAATGGTATCAGCAACTTCAGCAGACTGAAGGGCGCTATGGATGAAAAAGAGGTTCTTCAGGCTCAGATTGATCAGCTGATTGAGGAAAACAGCCGTCTTCAGTCTGAGCAGTTTGAACTGGAGCGCCTGCGTCAGCTTTATGAGCTGGATCAGGAGTATATGCAGTACGAAAAAATCGGCGCCCGGGTTATTGCCAAGGATTCCGGGGACTGGTTCCAGGTATTCCGCATTGACAAGGGAGCTGCAGACGGAGTCCGGGTGGATGCCAATGTTATGGCCGGAGGCGGTCTGGTAGGCATTGTCACGGATGTAGGCGCTCACTACGCTACGGTGCGTTCAATCATTGACGATGTAAGCCGTGTCAGCGCCATGGCCCAGCAGTCAGGGGATTCCTGTATTGTGGCCGGAGATCTGACTCTGTTCGGAGAAGGACGCCTCAGGATTACAAATATTGCTACGGACGGGGATATTAAAAACGGAGACAGAATTGTCACATCGAATATCAGTTCCAAATTCCTTCCGGGAATTCTGATTGGATATGCATCTGACATTACGACAGATTCCACAAGACTTACGAAATCAGGATACCTGGTTCCGGTGGCCCAGTTTGACAGCCTTCAGGAGGTTCTGGTAATTACAGAGCTGAAGGCGGAGATGACTCAGGATGAAATGATTCAGGCGCATATCAGCCGTCAGGAAACAGAAAGCGCAGTCCAGGACGGAACCGGAGAAGGGACGGCTTCAGATGAAGCGGCAGAGACCTCTCCGGCAGAAGGTTCTGAAAGCGGAACCGGGGAGACGCAGAGCCGTCCGGCAGAAACCTCTGCACCGGCAGAAACAAAGGCTGAAAGACAGGAGAGAGAGACAGAAGCATCGTCAAACAGAGAAACTTCACCTTCCCGCAGAGAAAACAATGAAGGTGTCCAGGCCCGTCAGGAACAGCCGGCTCCTTCCCAGGGAGAGGTTCAGATCCAGGCGTTTCCGGGACCGCAGGGAGATCCGGTTTCTCCGGCGGCGCCCGGGGCAGGTCCGTCAGGTCAGGGGGAATAAACATGAAACGTTTTTTAATCAATGTGCTGCTGCTGGTACTGGCATTTACCATTCAGAATTGTGTGATACCGCTGATACCATTTTTGTCGGCATCACCGAACCTGCTTCTGATTCTGACCTTTTCCTTCGGTTTCATCTATGGAAAAGAGGCGGGGATGTATTACGGACTTGTGGCAGGGATTCTGCTGGATTTGTTTTACAGCGGTCCGTTCGGATTCTTTACCCTGCTTTTTGTGAATATCGGTTATTTTAACGGCATCTGCACCAAATACTATTATGAGGACTATATCAATCTTCCTCTGGTGATGAGCCTGGTAAACGAACTGATTTACAATGCCTATATTTATGTATTCCGGTTCCTGATCAGAAACCGTCTGGATATTTTCTACTATGTGCGGGAGATTGTGATTCCGGAGACTATTTTTACGGTAGTGACTACATTGCTGATTTACCGGTTCTTTCTGTTTACAAACAGAAGACTGGAAGAGATGGAAAACAGGAGAGACTGAAAAACGTGCTGAAGGATTTACTGGAAATATTACGGGAAACTGCAAAAAAGATACTGGGTTCACGGATTTTTGCACTGGCACTGGTGTTCACCGGTATGTTTGCCATTTTGATTTTCAAGCTGTTTGATTTGCAGATTGTTAACGGGGAAAAATATCTGGACGAATATGTTCAGCTGACAGCCAAGACGGTGGATACACCGGGAACCCGCGGCAATATTTATGATCGCAATGGAAAGCTTCTGGCTTATAATGAGCTGGCCTACGTTGTCAGCATTCAGGATACAGGAGCTTATCCGGACAGTGCTTCTATGAACAATATGCTGTTAAAGCTGGTGCATATTCTCAATCGCCACGGATACCGGGCGGAGGGACGCCTTGAGATTGCTCTGGACGAAAACGGAGAGATGGTTTATACCTCCGGTTCTGATGCGGCAGTCAAGCGGTTCCTCCGGGATTACTACGGCAGACGTTCTGTGGATGAGCTGAAGCCGGAAGAGGCTTCTGCCACTGCAAGAGAGGCTTTTGAAACCAGGTATAACCGGTACAAGCTGGGCGAGATGAAGGATGAGAACGGGAATCCTGTGATTTTAACAGATGATGAAGCTCTCCAGATTGTAGATATCCGGTATACCATGTCTCTGATTGCCTATAAAAAATATGAAACCAGTGTGATTACAGGGCAGATAGACGAGGAAACGGTTGCCGATATTATGGAGCATATGGATGAGCTCCAGGGTGTGGGAATTGAACAGACCACCATCCGCAAATACAATGACAGCGTTTACTTTGCGCCGATTATCGGATATACCGGAAAGGTGCAGGAGGAGCAGCTTCAGGAGCTGCAGAAGGAAAATCCGGATTACGTTATTAACGATGTGGTAGGACGGACCGGCATTGAGGCGTCCATGGAGCTGGAGCTTCAAGGCGGAAAGGGCCATACGGAGCTGATTGTCAATAACATGGGAAGTGTTATGGAGGTTGTTTCTGAGGTTCAGCCCACCACAGGAAATGATATTTATCTGACGATTGACCGGGATCTTCAGGTGGGAATTTATCATCTGATTGAACAGCAGCTGGCTGGTATTCTGGCAAAGGGACTTGTAAATGAGGACGTCAGCGCCATGGATGCCGTCGATGCTTCCAAAATCAAGATTCCGGTAAAAGACGCATATTACCAGCTGATCAATAACAATGTACTTTCTCTGAGTAAAATGGCTCAGGAGGATGCCTCTGACATTGAAAAAGAGATTGACCGGACTTACCGGAGTTCAGAAGCTGCAATTCTCGAACAGCTTCGTTATGAGCTGATGAGTGAACACGCGGCTGTTATGAAGGATCTTCCCCAGGACATGATGGCTTATATGGTTTATATCTATAACTATCTTTCCTCCACAGAGGTGGGGATTATCAATGAAAAAAATATTGATACGTCAGGCGACACCTACAATGCCTGGAAAAAAGATGAAATCAGTCTGCGGGATTATCTCTACAGCGGAATTGCCGATGGATGGATTGACACGACCAGACTGGAGGTGGAAAGCAAGTATTCCAACGCAGATGACATTTACGGAGTGCTTGTGGAGTATGTGCTGAGTCATCTGGAGGGAGATATTCACTTCACCAAACTGATTTACCGGTATCTGATTAACAATGGAGTCATTACGGGAAAACAGCTGTGTCTGGCCCTGTATGCCCAGGGAGTTCTTCCTTATGATGAGAAGCAGGTACAGCTTTTAAGAGCCAATGGCAACGATTATGCATTTACCTTTATCCGGGATAAAATTGAAAATATTGAACTGACACCGGCCCAGCTGGCGCTGGATCCCTGCACGGCAGGCGTGGTGATTACCGATGTAAATACAGGTGAGGTCCGGGCGCTGGTTACTTATCCCAGCTATGATAATAATAAAATGTCAGGTACTGTGGATGCGGCTTACTACAGCCAGCTGACCAATGATTTGTCACTTCCGCTTTATAACAACGCCACACAGGCAAAGAAGGCGCCGGGCTCTACCTTTAAGCCGATAACGGCTATTGCCGGTCTGGAAGAGGGTGTCATCGGTCTGGAGGAAACGATTGAGTGTACCGGAGAATACACAGAGGTAAGCCCGGCTATTAAGTGCTGGATTTATCCGGGCCGCCATGGTCCTCTGAATGTAGTAGGCGGTATTGCCAATTCCTGCAACTATTTTGTGGCAGAGGTGGCTCACCGGCTTTCTACCAATAAGGATGCTTTGATTTATTCTACGGATATGGGAATCGGCAAGCTGAGAGAGTATGCTTCCATGTTTGGTCTGAACCGGCCCTCCGGAATTGAAATTCCGGAAAGCATGCCGGAAATGACTACGGAGGATCCGGAGCGTTCTGCCATGGGTCAGGGAACCAATTCCTATTCCAATGTTCAGCTTTCCCGTTATGTGGCAGCGATTGCCAATCGGGGAACCGTATTTGATCTGAGCCTTCTGGATAAGATGACAGACTCGGAAGGCAATTTGATTCAGGATTACACACCGGAGGTGACCGGTCATGTTGAGATAGCAGATTCTACCTGGGATGCGGTCCAGCAGGGAATGCGGGGCGTAGTGGCAAACGGTTCTGCAAAAAAGATTTTCCAGGATCTGGAGGTGGATATTGCAGGTAAAACAGGTACGGCTCAGGAGATCCGTACCAGAGGAAACCACGCATTCTTTATCTCATACGGACCTTATACCAACCCGGAAATATGTGTAACGGTAAATATCCCTTATGGATATTCTTCGTCCAATGCGGCCATGGTCGCAAAGAACGTATACCGCTTCTACTACGGATATACCGATTTGGATTATATTTTAAACACCGGCGCGCTGGATGTTTCCAATGTAACCATCGGAGACTGATATTTTTGATGGAAAGCGGGGAAGAAATTTGAAAAACAAAATTGTGATCAAAAGCAGCAAGTCAGGTATGACAGTGATCCTGGATCCCGACTGCGGATTTGAGGAGCTGCTCGAGGAGCTTGCATCCAAATTCCGGGAAAATGCCAGATTCTGGGGAAATATCCAGATGGCTCTGATGCTGGAGGGAAGGGAGCTTACTGCAAAAGAAGAGTTTCAGATTGTCAATACGATTACAGAGAATTCCGGGGTAGAGATTTTGTGTCTGATTGATCACGACGCAAACCGGATTGAACGGTGTGAAAAAGCGCTGAATCAGAAACTGATGGAGCTGTCCGCGAGAACAGGCCAGTTCTACCGCGGAAGTCTTCACCGGGGAGAATCCCTGGAATCAGAAGCCAGCGTTGTGGTGATTGGAGATGTTCATCACGGCGCCAGAGTAACGGCGAAAGGCAATATCATTATTCTGGGAGAACTGCGTGGAACAGCCCACGCAGGTGTTTCCGGAAACCGGGAAGCGGTTGTGGCTGCCATGGAAATGGCGCCTCTTCAGATTAAAATTGCTGACCTTGGCATGCATTATGGCGACAAGGGCAGAAAGCTGGGCCGCGGTCCGATGATAGCAAGTGTTGAAAATTGTAATATTTGTACGAAAGCCATAAAAAAATCTTATTTTAGTCTATTAAATTTGAATTAATACTGGAAATATTTGTGATTTTCATGTAAAATGGATAGGTAGAAAATTTTCAGGAGGATAGCTATGAGCGAAGTCATGGTAATTACTTCTGGAAAAGGCGGGGTCGGCAAGACTACCACCACTGCCAACATCGGGACAGGCCTGGCACTGCTGGGATACAGCGTTGTGCTGATTGATACAGATATCGGCCTGCGCAATCTGGATGTGGTAATGGGACTGGAAAACCGGATTATATATAATCTGGTGGATGTGGTAGAAGGCAATTGCCGTATGAAGCAGGCCCTGATAAGAGACAAAAGATGTCAGAACCTTTATCTGCTGCCGTCAGCCCAGACCAGGGACAAGTCCTCTGTGAATCCGGGGCAGATGCGCAAGCTTGTGGAGGATTTGAGAGAAGAGTTTGATTATATTCTTCTGGACTGCCCGGCAGGAATCGAGCAGGGCTTCCAGAACGCCATAGCCGGTGCAGACCGGGCTTTGGTGGTGACAACACCTGAGGTATCTGCCATTCGTGATGCAGATCGCATCATCGGCCTTCTTGAGGCTGCTCAGATGCAGGAGATCGACCTGATTGTGAATCGGGTGCGGATGGATATGGTGCGCAGAGGGGATATGATGTCGGTAGCAGACGTGGCCGATATTCTGGCAGTGAATGTCATAGGAGCGGTACCGGATGACGAGGACGTTGTAATCTCTGCAAATCAGGGAGAACCTTTGGTGGACACGGATACTGTGGCCGGGCAGGCGTATTTGAACATCTGCAAACGAATCACAGGAGAATCTGTGCCGTTTCTTGATTTGGATCCTCATCGGGGAATTCTGGTTCGCATTTCCGGCTTTTTGAAAAGAGCATAGGAGGGCGTGCCATGATGAGACAGATGATTTTGTTTCACAAAAGCAATTCCGGTGCGATTGCGCGCAGCCGTCTGAAGCTTCTTCTTATCGCAGACAAAGCGTATGTAAGCCCGGGACTGTTAAACCGGATCCGGGACGATTTGGTTGTGGTTTTATCCCGTTATGCGGAAGTGGATTCCGGCCAGATGGATCTTCGTCTGACCAGAATGGAAGCTGCGGGAACCAGAGAGGGACTGCCGGTTCTGTCTGCCACCTTCCCTATCCGTCAATTTACAGCTAAGAGGAATGAAGAATGCTTTTAAATTATAACTTCAGGAATTACAACTACCGTTTATTCCTTTATGTGTTACTGCTGAATATTCTGGGCGTGCTTTTGATTAGAAGCGCCACAAACCAGGATATGGCTGTAGTTGGGAAACAGATGATGGGAATTGCTGTGGGACTGGTGCTTGTAATAGGACTGTCCCTGTTTGATTACCACAGAGTTCTGTCCTTTGCACCTGTGATATACGGGATTTGCATTGCGGGGCTGATTGCCGTGCTTGTAATGGGAGTCAGCCGCGGAGGGGCAACCAGATGGCTTGTGCTTCCGGGAGTCGGACAGATACAGCCCTCTGAATTTGCAAAAATCGGTCTGATCGTATTTTTCTCCTGTTTTTTTTCAAAAAATCAGGAGAAGATCAACCGGCCGGCTGTGCTGGCCCTTGGTGCAGCGTTATATCTGCTTGTGTTTCTTCTGATTTATGAACAGCCGGATTTGTCAACGGATCTGGTAACCATGTTTGTTTTTTTGTGTATGCTGTTTGCAGCCGGTATCAGCTACCGCTGGATTTTAGGCGGACTGGCCGTTGTGATTCCCTGCAGTATCCTGTTTGTTTATCTTCTGCAGTATAATATGGTTCCTTTTCTTCATGAATATCAGGCAAAGAGGATTCTGGCATTCGTGAATCCCAGCCAGTATGCGGAGGCAAACCTGCAGCAGAAGAATTCCATTATGGCCATTGGTTCCGGTATGCTGCATGGAAAAGGCCTGAACAACAACACGCTGGCTTCTGTTAAAAACGGAAATTTTCTTTCAGAGGAACAGACGGATTTTATTTTTGCAGTTATTGGCGAGGAGCTTGGCTTTATCGGCTGCGCTCTGGTAATCCTTTTGATTGCTCTGATTGTTTATGAATGTCTGATTATGGCAGCCAGGGCAAAAGATATGGCAGGAAGGCTTCTCTGTGTAGGGCTGGCAGGACAGCTGGCATTTCAGAGCTTTTCCAATATTGCAGTGGCAACCGGAATTTTTCCCAATACGGGACTTCCTCTTCCTTTTATCAGCTATGGAGTCAGTTCCCTGATAGGAAGTTATTTCGGTATTGGCATTGCATTAAATGTTGGTCTTCAACGAAGAAACAGTAACTACTAAAGGAGGTTATTTATCATATGAATATCGGTTTGATTGCACATGATTCAAAGAAAAAGCTGATGCAGAATTTCTGCATCGCATACAGAGGAATCCTCTCTAAACATGAGCTTTACGCGACAGGTACAACCGGCCGTCTGGTAGAGGAGGTTACCAATCTGAATGTCCATAAGTATCTGGCAGGTCATCTGGGCGGACAGCAGCAGCTGGCATCTCAGATCGAGCATAACGAAATGGATATGGTGATTTTTCTTCGGGATCCGCTGACACCAAAGTCCCATGAACCTAACGTAAATGATGTCGTTCGTCTGTGCGATACCTACAATATTCCTCTGGCTACCAATCTGGCTACAGCAGAGCTGCTGATTCGTGCTCTTGGCCGCGGTGATTTGGAATGGCGTGAGATGTATCGATAGGAGAATATGGTTTGAAACAGATGCGCAGATATTATCCGGCCCTGGCCGCAGTGGCTGTTCTGTTGTCCGGCTGCGGACAGAAGAATGCGATCTATGACTATGGACCGGAAAAAATGACAGCAATGATAGAACAGATACCTGACGAACGTCTGCAGGCATCTTCCTTTGCATCAGATCTTTGTGTAATTATGGGAGATGAACCTGAGCCGGACAGTACCGTGACGGCTGAGGCTGCGGCTGTGTTTTCTCTGGAAGACGGCGAGGTTCTGATTCAGAAAAATCCATATGAGAGAATGAATCCTGCAAGTATTACAAAAGTTATGACAGCTCTGATTGCTGTCAGAGACAGCGATCTGACGGAAACAGTTACTGTAGGGCAGGAAACTGTGATTACAGAGCCGGGGGCATCTCTGTGCCACATTGCGCCAGGAGATACCCTGACCATGGAGCAGCTGCTTTATGGTCTGATGCTTCCTTCAGGAAATGATGCAGGCGCGGCCATTGCCGTTCATATGGCAGGAAGTATTGAGGCTTTTGCGGAGGAAATGAACAAAACCGCACATCAGCTGGGAGCGGTGGACACTCATTTTACAAATCCCCACGGCCTTACAGATGCAAATCATTATACAACTGCCTATGATCTCTATTTGATTTTTCAGGAGGCTATGAAGTACCCGGAATTCAGGAAGATTGTTGGAACCGTCAGCTATACAGCTGCTTATACAGACGGAAGCGGAGCTGCAAAAACACAGAAGTGGGAAAACAGCAACCGTTATCTGAACGGCAGCGCGGCAGCTCCGGACGGAGTGACGGTTCTGGGCGGAAAAACAGGTACGACTCAGGCGGCAGGATCCTGTCTGATTCTTGGATGCGAGGACGACAGTGAAAGCCAGTATGTGGCTGTGATTCTGAAAGCAGAGAACAGAGGAAGTCTGTATGAAAATATGACAAATATAATTCAGAAAATTGTCAATTAGACATTGCACATTTTAGAGATTTGTACTATAATTAGTTTAATATCAAAAGACTTTTTATACAAATTAAATAACTCAAGGAGGAGATTCATATGGTTCAGATTATCGCAGGCAGAAAAGGAAAGGGCAAAACAAAACATCTGTTGGATATGGCTAATGACAGTATTAAGAAAGCGATTGGTTCCATTGTTTATCTGGACAAGAGTTCCAAGCACATGTATGAGCTGAATAACCGGATTCGTCTGATCAATGTGAACGAGTTTCCGATTACTACCAGCCAGGGATTCGTAGGTTTTATCAGCGGTATTATTTCACAGGATCATGATATTGAGACCATGTTCCTGGACAGCTTCCTGAAACTTGCCTGCTTAGAGGGTGAGGATATCAGCGAGACAATTGCGACTCTGGAAAATCTCAGTGCGAAATATGATGTGAACTTTGTTTTAAGCGTTTCCATGGACGCTGGCGAGATGCCGGAACAGGTTCAGAAAGACATCGTTATTTCCCTGTAATACATAGAATACAGGATTACATAAGAAATACGACAGCCGACAGGAAAACTGCCGGCTGTTTTTCTTTGACTCTTGCACTTTTTGGATACAGCTTTTATAATAGACAGGTACAGCGATACTGTTCGGGAGGAAAGACAGCTTGGCAAAGAAAAAGAACAAGAAAATTATACGCTATCGCCATTCAAGGAATATTAATGTGGGAATGATTATTTTCGCCATTATTTTTGTGTATATGGCTTTCAGCGTTTATACTTATATGAAAAAAGATAAAATACAGTTTTATGAGGTTTCAGAGGGAAGTATTGTCAATGATCACCAGCATACAGGAATGATTCTGCGGGAGGAAAGAGTGGAGACATCAGATCGCTCAGGATATATCAATTATTATATCCGTGAGGGAAAACGGGCTGCCATCGGAACCCGTGTATATTCCATTGATGAGACAGGAAGCATGGCGGATTTCCTGGAGGAAAATCCAGAGGCAAATGTGACTTTGACAGATGCAAATCTGGCAGATATCAAGCGGCAGCTCTCCTCCTTTGCTCTGTCCTATTCCGGAAGAAATTTTAGTGAAATGTACGATCTGCAGTATTCTTTGGAGGCTGCTGTTCTGGAATATGTTAATTTCAATTCTCTTGGGAACCTGGATGTACTGCTTCAGCAGACAGGAATTTCTCTTCAGCAGGTAACAGCGCCTGTCTCCGGAGTTATTTCCTATGCCATTGATGGATATGAGGATCTGGAAGCTGCACAGGTTACAGCGGAGGTATTTGACCGTTCAGGCTATTCCAAGGCGATTACAAAGGCAGGACGTCTGATTGAGCAGGCTGCTCCTGTATACAAGCTGGTGACTTCCGATGACTGGAGCATTGTATTCCCTCTTTCGGAATCAGATATTCAGGAATATACGGGAAGGACACAGCTTCATGTGACTTTTTCCTCCAATGATCTGGAGACAGACGGAAACTTTTCTATTATTACAGGCGCAGATGGAGCTTCCTATGGAAAACTTGACTTCAGTCAGTATATGGTTCAGTTTATCAGCGACAGATATGTGAATTTTGAAGTTTCTGTAGACAGTACAGAGGGTCTGAAGATTCCGGTAACAGCTGTGACTACGAAAAATTTCTATCTGGTTCCGCTGGAATATATGACTCAGGGCGGGGATACATCGGCGCCGGGATTTCTGAAGGAAATATATACAGAAAACGGAACGGAAACAGAGTTTACTCCTGCGACGATTTATTATTCCACAGAAGATTATTTTTATATTGATATGGGGGAGAATGCTCCGTTAAAGGCCGGAGATTATGTTTTGAAGCCGGATTCACAGGATCGATACCAGATCGGATCCAGTGCATCGCTTCAGGGCGTTTACAATATCAATAAGGGATACGCTGTTTTTAAACAGATTGAAATATTAAACTCAAATGATGAATATTATACTATAAAGAAAGGGACCAGCTATGGACTGTCTGTTTACGATCACATTGTCTTAAATGCAGACACGGTCTACGAAGGAGAGCTGATTTATCAATAGGTGAAAGATATGAAAAACGATACATGCAATTGCAGCATCCGGGAACATTTGAAAGAAGTGGAAGAACGGATTAAAGAGGCCTGTGACAGAGGCGGGCGAAACCGCGGGGAGGTTACTTTGATTGCGGTCAGCAAAACAAAACCGCTGGAGGATTTGCTTGAGGCATATGAGGCCGGATGCCGTGATTTCGGTGAGAATAAAGTGCAGGAAATCCTGGAGAAAGCTCCGAAAATGCCTCAGGACGCCAGATTTCATATGATTGGACATTTGCAGCGAAATAAGGTAAAGCAGGTCCTTCCCCATGTAGTTATGATTCATTCGGTGGATTCCGTGCGCCTTGCTGAGCAGATTCAGCAGGAGGCAGAAAAGCTGGGGAAAACTGTGGATGTGCTGTTGGAGGTCAACGTTGCAAAAGAGGAGAGCAAGTTTGGCTTTGATCCGGAGCAGGTGATGGATGCAGCAGAGACAATCAGCAGATTTTCTCATGTAAGGATACAGGGATTGATGACAATTGCGCCATTTGTAGAGGAACCTGAAAAAAATAGAGAAGTTTTTCAAAAATTATATCAATTATCTGTTGACATCAAAAAGAAAAACATTGATAATGTTAGTATGTGTGTGCTTTCCATGGGAATGACCGGGGATTATCAGGTTGCCATTGAAGAGGGCGCATCCATGATTAGAGTGGGCACCGGTATTTTTGGTGCAAGATAAGGATTGGAGAGAGAATAAGTTATGAGTCTTTTAAGTAAGCTGATGGATACCATGCGGTTAAACCCCGATGAGGATGAAGAATATTTTGGACCTGAAGATGAGTATGAGGCAGACAGACCTGCCAAGCGAAGCCCTTTTTCTTCCAGAGATGATGGAGATGGGTATGATGAAGGTGCTGAGGAGTCCAAGCCTCGTTTCTTTTCACGTTCATCAAAGGTAGTTCCCATGAAAAAAATGGAGGTATCCCTGATTAAGCCCACTTCGATCGAAGACGCCCGGGAAATTTGTGATTATCTTCTGGCCGGTAAGGCAGTTGTATTAAATATGGAAGGAATTCATACAGAAGTAGCACAGCGTATTATCGACTTTACTTCAGGAGCAACCTACTCCATGAACGGAAACCTTCAGAAAATTTCCAGTTATATTTTTATTGCAACACCCGAAACCGTGGGACTTTCCGGAGATTTTCAGGACCTGTTGAACAGCGGCGCCCTGGATGTAGCCGGTTTGAATATCCGGATCTGACAGAGTTCATAGGGCAGTCTGAAGACTGCCCTTTTTGCGTTCGGAATAAAGAATATGCAGTCAGAACAGGCTGTACAGCAAAAGACGGAGGAAATTACTATGGCAAGAAGAATGACCGTTCACAGAGACGGAAAGGCAATCTATGATATTGTAATACAGTCTTCTTTTGATTATCTGGGACAGGAGGTAAAGGCACTTTCCGTTGAGGGAAGAAAGCTGTGTATTGTAACGGACAGCAATGTAGCGCCGCTGTATCTGAAACAGGTTGAGGAGCAGCTGAAGCCCTTCTGCGGGCAGACGGATGCATTTGTTTTTCCTGCAGGGGAGGAACACAAAAATCTGGATACGGTAAAAAGTCTTTATGAATTTTTGATTCTCAGACATTATGACAGGGGAGATATGCTGGTAGCTTTAGGAGGCGGTGTAACCGGAGATCTCTGCGGCTTTGCTGCAGCAACGTATTTAAGGGGAATCCGTTTCATTCAGGTGCCGACAACCCTTCTTTCTCAGGTTGATTCCAGCATTGGAGGAAAGACAGGGGTTGACTTTGATGCCTACAAAAATATGGTAGGCGCATTTCATATGCCTTCCCTTGTATATACCAGTACCGGAAGCCTTCTGACCCTCTCTGATGAGCAGTATTCCTGCGGAATGGGAGAAATTGTAAAGCATGGACTTATTAAGGACAGAGCTTATTATCTCTGGCTGATGGAGCATGCGGAGGAAATCCGCCGCAGAGATTTGGATATCTGCGAGGAAATGATATTTATCAGCAATCAGATCAAACGGAATGTGGTAGAGCAGGATCCGACGGAAAAAGGGGAGAGAGCGCTGCTGAATTTTGGTCATACACTTGGTCATGCTATTGAAAAACTGATGAATTTCAAATTGATGCACGGGCAGTGCGTAGCGCTGGGCAGCGCTGCTGCAGCCTGGATTTCTGCGGAGAGAGGATATATTACCAGTGAGGAAGCAAAACAGGTAAAGGAAGCAATGGCAATGTTCGGTCTTCCGGTATCTCTGGAGGGGATGGACCTGTCCTTCCCGGAAATCCTTGAAACAACGAAAAGTGATAAGAAAATGGATTCCGGTGTGATTAAATTCATTCTGTTAAAACAGATTGGAGACGCCTATGTAGATCGCACAGTTACCGAAAAGGAAATGATGAGCGGACTGGAGTGGCTGAAGAACGGAAAAGAAACAGCAGGAGGCATATATGAAAAATAAAGCAGGAAATCTTTTGTCGTGGGCAGCTGTCTCTGCAGTCCTTATTGGCCTTGATCAGTATACAAAGGCCCTGGCTGTGGCTCATTTAAAGAATCAGCAGCCCTTTATAATCTGGGATGGGGTGTTTGAACTGCTGTATTCAGAAAATCGCGGAGCAGCGTTTGGACTGCTGCAGGGACGTCAGGGATTTTTCTTTCTGATTGGAATCGTTGTTCTGGCTGCTGCAGGATATGCCATGATTCGGATGCCGGGATGGCAGGAAAAACGATATCATTGGCTGAAAATCTGTGTAATTATGATTACAGCAGGGGCTGTGGGAAATATGATTGACCGGATAACGCAGGGATATGTTGTGGATTTCCTTTATTTTAAACTGATTAATTTCCCGATTTTTAATGTTGCAGATATTTTTGTGACAACAGCGACAGCTCTTCTTTTTGTTGTGCTTTGTTTCTACTACAAAGAGGAAGAACTGGAGATTTTTAGTTTTTCCAAGAAAGGAGAGGTTCATTGACAGAGGAATTTAAGGCAGAGTATACTCCGGGAGAGGAATTACTTCGCATTGACCGTTTTCTGGGCAGCCGTCTGGAACAGGTGTCCCGCTCCTATCTTCAGAAGCTGGTGAAGGAGGGCGCGGTTCTTGTAAACGGAAAGCCTGTAAAAAGCAGCTATAAGGTTGAAAATGGAGACTGGATTCGTCTGGAGATACCGGATGCTGTAGAGCCGGAAATTGAAGCTGAGGAGATGGATCTGGATATTCTTTATGAGGATTCGGATATTATTCTGATCAACAAGCCCAAGGGAATGGTGGTGCACCCTGCAGCCGGACATTATTCCGGAACCCTGGTAAATGGCTTAATGGCACACTGTAAGGATGAATTGTCCGGAATTAACGGAGTGATGCGGCCGGGAATCGTACACAGAATTGATATGGATACAACAGGCGTATTAATTGTCTGTAAAAATGATAAAGCCCACAATGCGATTGCAGAGCAGCTGAAGGTTCATTCTATTACGCGCAAATACTATGCCATTGTTCATGGCGTGCTGAAAGAGGATACCGGTACGGTAAATGCCCCGATTGGCCGTCATCCGGTGGACAGGAAAAAAATGAGCATCAATGAAAAAAACGGGAAAGAGGCGGTAACGCATTACCGGGTTCTTCGCCGGTTCCGGCGGTTTACCTTTGTAGAGTGCCAGCTGGAAACGGGACGGACCCATCAGATTCGCGTTCATATGGCCAGTATCGGCCATCCTCTGCTGGGAGATCAGGTATATGGACCGGCAAAGGTGCCTTTTTCCGGTCTTCAGGGTCAGACACTGCATGCGGGTGTGCTGGGAATCATTCATCCATCTACGGGAGAATACATGGAATTTACAGCACCGCTTCCAGATTATTTTGAAGCTGTTTTGAAAAAGCTGGAAACAGATTAAGACACCTTTTTATTCTTATTTTCATAGAGCTTGTGGGAATTGCCTGATTATTTCTGGAATATTTCTCTTTTTTTATGTACTTTTCTGAAATTTTGTTGTATAATATAAGGGTAATCATACAAGGCCGCGGAGAGTCGGATAGAGACCTGTTTTCAGGTTTACCTGTATCGTTACAAACAAAATTTAGAAATGACATGCATTGCAGGTTACTGAAAGGAGAAGGATGACTATGAAGGGAAATCTTGTTATTACAATCGGAAGACAGTGCGGAAGCGGCGGAAAGGCAATCGGACAGCTGATTGCTGAGAAGCTGGGCGTAAAGTGCTACGATAAGGAGCTTTTAACACTGGCAGCAAAGGAAAGCGGCCTGTGTGAAGAACTGTTTGAAACACATGATGAGAAACCCACAAGCAGTTTCCTTTATTCTCTGGTAATGGATACCTATTCCCTGGGCTACACAACCTCCGCTTACATGGATATGCCGATTAACCATAAGATTTTTTTGGCACAGTTTGATACGATTAAAAAACTTGCGGACCAGGAGTCCTGTGTCATTGTAGGACGCTGTGCAGATTATGCCCTTGCAGATTATCCCAATACGGTATCTGTATTCATTACAGGAGATGATGATCACAGAATTGACCGTTTAACGGAGCTTTATAAAGTGGAACCGTCCAAGGCAAAGGATATCATGGCAAAGACGGATAAGAAACGTGCCAGCTATTACAATTATTATTCCAGCAAAAAGTGGGGAGATGCAAGAAGCTATAATCTCTGTATTAACAGCTCTACTCTTGGAATTGAAGGTACTGCAGATATGATTCTTGCCTATGCAAAAGCAAAGCAGGAGCAGACAAAGAAAGAAGAAAAATAAGAAGATAGAATAAAGCGGAGGGCGCTGTTTCTCGAGTGAATAATCACCGGGGACAGCGCCCCTGCTGTATATTGCAGCAAAAAATACGAAAAAAAGTCAGGACATCATGCGGAAAAGTCCGATGACCTTTCCGAGAATTTCCACCTGAGAGACTATAATAGGATCCATAGAATCATTTTCAGGCTGCAGCCGGTAATAGCCATCCTCTTTGAAAAAGCGCTTTACCGTTGCAGAATCGTCTAAAAGGGCAACGACAATCTCACCGTTCTGGGCAACATTGGTACACTCTACAATAACCTGATCCCCATCAAAGATACCGGCATTGATCATACTGTTTCCCTTCACACGAAGCATATAGGTGTCTGCATTGGGCAGAAGACTGGAGGGAATCGGAAAATAATCCTCAATATTCTGCTGAGCCAGAATCGGCTGTCCTGCAGCAACAGTTCCAATTATGGGAACCTGAACCATCTCTCTGCGGGTCAGAGAAAAGTCATCATCAAGAATTTCAATAGCGCGGGGCTTCGTTGGATCGCGCCGGATATATCCATTGTGCTCCAGAGATTCCAGATGGGAATGGACAGAAGAGGTGGACTTTAAATGGACTGCTTCACAAATTTCGCGAACAGCCGGCGGATATCCCTTCTTTAAAATGCAGGATTTGATATATTCTAAGATCTCCTGTTGCTTGGCAGTGATTTTTCCCTGTGACATATATAGTATCCTCCGTTTAGTAGGTGTGTAATCATAATCGAAAATGTATTTAAATTTGGAATATCTTTTTAATAAAAATCTGATTTCATGATTTTATAATAACACAGTTTTTTTGAAAAAGCAAACTTTTGTTCGATTATTTTTACAAAACCCATTGACAAACACATGTTCGGTGGCTATAATGAACATAATACAGAACACATGTTTGCTTTTTGCGGGATTGAAATGAAAGGGGATACGGAAGATGAGAAGAAGAGAAATGAGACGGCGGATGAGGGGGCTCTTGATTGCTGTTTTGATGGTTCTTGCTTTTTTATCCGGTTTTTTTGGAAGATCTTTGCTGAGTGCCTATGCGGAGGAGGAGTATGTAAAGCCGGTGAAGCCCTATTATACCAGTATTCAGCTTCAGCCGGGGGACAGTTTATGGGATTTGGCAGAGGAGTATATGGATGGAAGCGGCTATTCTAAAAAAGAATATGTAGAGGTTCTCAAGCGGATGAATGGATTGAGCAGCGACAGAATTCATGCCGGTCAGTATTTGACCGTGGTTTATTTTGCAGAATAAAAGACAGGAGAGAGAAGCGGCCGCCTGTCAGGTTCACCGGCGGCCATAGCTTTTCTGCGTTTTTCTTTTTTCGATTATACGCCTTTCCGTTTGGCATCGTCCGTGTGACAGGATTTAAATTGCCCCAGGAGTTTCTTTGCGAGGAGTAGTATTCTTTTTTTGCTTTTTTACTTCGCTTATCAATAGAAATATAGGTTTTCACTGGATAACCGCCTTTCATAGCTATAGTTTGATAATCTTTTTATTTCTGTATTTCTTTGCGACCATGAAGTGATTATATACCAGATAAGAGAGAATGTCATTAAACTGCAGGTTTAAAAAGAGTCCTGAACGAGGAATATCCCCGTCAATGACGAGGATATCTTCAATACTGGTGTGCAGCAATCTGCTTAGAATGATAAAATTATCAAGACTGGGCAATGATTTTCCGGAAATCCATTTATAAATTGCCTGAGGATTTTCAAATCCAAAAGCACCCTGAATTTCCCGGATCGTATAACCGTTCTCTAAGAGCAAGCGTTTGATCCGCTTTCCGGTTTCCGTTGGCCGGATCGATACATACACTGGTTCCATACTTCATTCCTCCGTGATTCTGCTCCATCCCAAAACACTTTCTTTATTATACCATGATAGAATTGTAAAAACCAGATATTTGGGTTTTTACTTATGGTGATTTTCTTCTTTTTCTCTTAAGGTAACAGCGTTGCGGGCACTTCGCCGCCGTTCGTCTTCCAGTGCAGCATAATGTTTTTTTGTTGTATTTACATCTGCATGACCTAAAACATCGGCAACCAGATAGATGTCGCCGGTTTCCCGGTATAGATTGGTTCCATAGGTGCTGCGAAGTTTATGCGGTGTGATTTTTTTTAACGGGGCAACAAGCTGAGCATATTTTTTGACCAGATTTTCGACACTGCGCACAGAAATGCGTTTTCTCTGAAGAGAGAGGAAGAGAGCCTGTTCATGCCCGGGGCAGGCTTCAATTTCACGCCGTTCCTCCAGATAGTCAAGAAGAGCGTCTTCAACTTCTGTGCCAAAATAAATGGTAACCTCTTTTCCGCCTTTTCTGTGAATATGGATTCCGCCATTTTTAAAGTCAATGTCATCCAGATCCAGTCCTACACACTCAGATACACGCAAACCTGTACCAAGCAGAAGAGTAAGAAGGGCAAGATCCCGGATTCGTGTTCGATTATGGAATGCCTTTTGCTTTTCTGTCAGCTGATCTCCCTGCTCAACCTCATCCAGGAGAAGAGCCACTTCATCAATATCAAGTCGTATAATTTCTTTTTCGTGAAGCTTTGGAAGCTGAACCAGAGCCGCAGGGTTAGTTTTCAGCTTCTCACAGCGGAAAAAGTAATTGTAAAAGCTTTTCAGAGAAGAAATTTTACGCATAATTCCGCGTTCTTTATTGGTTATTTCCTGGTGATTGTCATTAAAGCGATATTTCAGATATTCCATATATTCTTCCAAATCAGATACGGTGATCTGATCCAGATATTCCAGCAGGATATCCCTGCGTTCCATTTTAGAAAAAAAGGGATTTTCCCTTCTTAAAAAATCGAAAAATACGGTCAGATCATAGGCATAGGCAATGCGGGTTCTGGAGGAAGTCCGCGGCTCAATTCCGCGAAAATAATCAACGCAGAAGGGGGGAAGCTCTTTTATGATTTCCCGAAGTTTTTTAACATTTTCAATGTCTTTTTGTTCATGGTAAGGAAGATTTTTCATCATTGCATACCTCTTTTCATGTTTTAAATCATACAATCATATCAGGCCATCCCTCTAAATGTCCGTTAATAACAGCAGAGAAGAGCCGGTCTTTAACTCCGGGATTTTCCCTGTCAAGAGTCCGAATGAGATTTTTCACATATTCCCGCCGGGTATGGCCGTCCATGGGACAGGGATTTTTGCATACAGGAAGCTGATAACGGTTGCGGAAGCCCTTAACGTCAGCTTCTGACACATACAGCATGGGACGAATGACAGAAAGTCCGGTTCGATCCAGATGCGTACGGGGGGAAAAAGCATGGAACCGTCCCTCGTAAATTAACGACATCAGGGCTGTTTCTATCAGATCATCCCGATGATGGGCATAAGCAATTTTATTGCAGCCAATTTCCAGAGCTTTCTGATTTAATGCGCCTTTTCTCATTTTTGCGCAGAGAGAACAGGGATTGGATTCTTTTCGAATATCAAATAATACGGCGCCAATATCTGTTGGAATAACATAATATGGAATATCGAAAGAATGACATAGAGTCTTTACAGGCTCTAAATCCAGGTTTCCAAGTCCCAAATCTACAGTAATTGCAGAAAGAGAAAAAGACTTCGGATAAAACCTCTGGAGGCTGTGGAGTCCCCAAAGCAGGGTTAAACTGTCTTTGCCGCCGGAAATTCCGACGGCAATATGATCCCCCTGATCAATCATTTGATAATTGTCAGTAGCCTGACGAATCAGGCTGAGAAGTCGCTGCAGTTTCATAAGCGCAGTGAGATCCTTTCTAAAAGAGTAGTGAATTAAATTTGCTAAATAAATAATAAAACGGAATGATAAAATGCAGACAGGCCAAAACAGGTTAATCTGCAAAGGGAACAGTGATTTCCAACTATTCGCGAAAGTCTAGTTTAACGAATAGTTAGGCCTGGAACTGCCCATTTATCCATTCTTATGGTTTTTTAAGCTTTCCACGGTTTTTTGTGGTTTTTTGTTAAAACTAATAAATTTCTGAATTTTTGCTACACTCCCGGTCCCTGTTCCGGAGTTTCCTCCCTGGACTGTCCTGGAGCTTCCAGGGATGCATTTGTTTTCCTGTGGCTGTTATTTTCGGAATTTTGAATTCCAGGCCCGTTTTCTTTTGTATTTTCTACAGTTTCTGAAGGCGCCTCAATAACCCGATCCGGATCTCTTGTTTCTTCGGAATTCTGATTTCTGTCGGAATCTTCTGATTCTGATTCAGAACCGGTTCCTTCTGTATTGTCAACAGATTCTAAAGGCTGTATGGTTTCTTCTGTTTCAGATGTACTTTCTTCGGTATTTTCTTCAACAGACGATTCCTGCTCTGTTTCAGCCGGCTGAGTTTCCTGAGCCGGAGGCTTTGCATTTCCTCCGTTGTCTGTCTGGCTGCTTCCAGCCTGTCCGCCGCCATTATTTCCTTCCGCTCCCACATTTTTTCCGGATTCTGTGTCTTTTCCCGGGTCTCCAAAGCCGCTTACCTCAATAATATGGCTGCTGATGGATTTTAAGTTTTCCGATGGAACATAGTTTTCTGTATTATACAGGAAGCTGTGAAGCTGAACGACGTTGCTTTCCAGTGTTGTTGGAACAACGCAGGCCTTTTTTCCGATTTTGATTTCCTGATGGGAAAAAGGAAATCCGGAGGTCTGGCTGATATAATATTTTTTGGCATTTTTTGCCATTCCGGCCAGATTGTCTACACCGACGCTGGTTTTTATCTGAGGATATACGGTTCCAATCAGGGTTGTCAGAGTTTTTAAGTCGGAATTTTTAGCCTTTTCCATAGCCTGTCCGAGAACCTTTCTCTGCCGTTCTGTCCTGTTAAAATCAGTATCCATTAAACGAAGTCTTGCATAAGCGACGGCCTGGACTCCGTCCAAATGATTCATGCCGCTGTGTTCCAGCTGGTAGGATCCTACGCCGGTGGAATTTACAGTTTCTGTAATGAAGGAATTGATATAGGCAAATTCTTTGTCAGTGATATCAATATCAACGCCTCCAAGCACGTTAATTGCGTCTACAACGGCTTTCCAGTTAAAGGTTGCGTAATCGTCAATCTGCAGGTCAAGATTGTCTTCCAGCGCATTTATGGCCTGTTCAGGGCCGCCTAGAAAATAGGCTTCATTTATTTTATCAAAATCTTCTTTCTGATCAATGCGCAGATAGGTATCACGGAAAACAGAAAGAAGACGGATTTCTCCGGTTTTTTTATGGATGCTGCAAAGCATTTCTACATCAGATAAAGCACCCTTTCCTGTATTTCCGTCGCGGGAATCGACTCCAAATACGGCAATTGTCCAGTATCCATCATCCCGGAACGAGTGAAAGACCCAGGTGCCTGCGATAATAGCAGCAGCCAGACAGAGAATGGTTAAAAATCCTGTTTTTTTCTTCTTTTTTCGGGCGTGTCCACCGGAATGGCGGGAAGAGGTCCGGCGGCGATCCGGCTCTGAATGAGCCTGGGATGTTTGCGCTGTCCTTCTCTTCTGTCCTGTCCGTGAGGCATTTCCGGAATATTTTATATCAGATTCAGAAGCAGCTCTCCTGGAATTTTGAGTTCTGTCACGGCTGGAATTTGGAAGAAAAACAATGGTATCATCCCAACCCTGGCTGTTTGGCTGCGGCGTTTCTTTACTCCCTGCCGAATTTCGGCTGCCGGCACGTTTCTGATTCCGGATCCGCATCCGATCCAGTTCGTCTTCATATGAATTTTCGTCATAACGCATGATTTTTGAATTCCTTTCTTATGATATCTGCTGTATTGTTTACAGAAGCTATTCAACTAGCTTGCGGTAATAGTGCCAGTTTGCGTCGCGTACAGAAACGCAAACATTGTTGGCAAGGCCGCTGCTTTCGTGAATACATTGAATTTTACCATCTTCTGTCCACCCCAGGAACATAATAACATGGGCATCTGTTCCTGTATGGAGAATAATATCTCCTGGCTGAAGTTCACTGCGGCTGATTGGGGTTCCGCAGGCTGCAAGCCCTGCAGTGCTTTCATATGGAAGACGGTTTCCGGTCACAGACCAGTAGACCCAGTTGATCCATCCGGAACAGTCAAGTCCCTTTAAAATTCTTCCCTTATAGTCAGGAGAGATGATAAGACCAAAACCATTGGGCTCGTAATCAGGTCCAGACGCCTTTCCTCCCCAGTAATAAGGAACCTTTCCCACAGACTGAAGGGCAAATTCAATTAAATCCCGCCGTGTCTGAGAAAGTGCAGGCGGAAGCTCTGCCATATAGGCCTGAATTTCGGAAGCTGTCAGAGGAACTCCTGTAGAAATTCCGGAAACAGTTAATCCGTACTTTTCAAACCAGTCCTGCTGGCTCAGAGCAATAGCTGCCGCCTGATTTGCATCAGTCCAGCCCTCCCAGCCAGAGGAATCTTCTTCTGATTGCTCAGCTGACGCACCGGTATCCTGGAAAGAATCAATGGAAAACAGGCTGTTTTGCTCATTGAGTCCATGAATTTTCATATGAATAATCAAATCCACATGTCCTGGACAGGCTGTAAGCTCTGCGTTTTCCTGATCAGTCTCTTCGTTTGAAAGTGAAAGCATCTCATAGACAGAGGCATTTGAGGGACTTGCTGTTTCCGTGGCATTGGATGCAGTCGCCGCAGCAAAAGATTTCTGTGCCGCCCGGAATTTTCCCACCTCGATCACAGATGACGAAGAAACCTCTGTTTCGGAAATGGATTTTTCTTCAGAGGAGGATGACGTATCTGATACAGCAATTCCCTTCTCTGCCAGGGCTTCTGCTTTTAATTCTTCCAATTCCCGTTTTTGATCCTCTTCACTCATACAGCCCGAACAGTAATAAATATCACTGATGCTTAGTTGATAGGAATGCGATGCCTCCCACAGCTGTCTGGCATAGGAAAGAAACAGAGAGGCATTATCTGCTCCATAATAATAGGTGTAAACACTTGCCATGGACATAATTTCAAGGACATTGGAATAGGGGGAAATGGAATGACCATCTCCGTCTGTGACTGTCATACGGATATCTTTAAAGCTGCTTATGGTCCAGGTAGACGGATCCTCCGGATTGTGATGTTCGTCCCTGGGATTGTATTTTCCAGTAACAGTTTCTCTGGAGAGCCCCAGCCGGGCGGCCATATTTTCCGGAGAAATGTCTGAAAAGTCATAGATAGAACTGCTCCATTCCTGGTCTGTTGTCATCAGTTCCCGGAATACTTCTCCGGCCAGACTCTGGGATGGATCCTCCGAATCGGTTCCCTCCGGAAAAAAATGAGCCAGATTCAGCTGGGTGATATCAGGCTGCCAGATTTCCTCTTCTGCTTCAGAGGAAGGCTGTTCCGGAACCGCCTCGGGTACAGGAGGGAGAAATGTGGTATCCTCTTCCACTGTTTCCACGGGTATATCAGCCGGCTGTATCTGGAAAAGTCGGGAAGCTGCAACAGGACCTATGCTGATGAGGAGCATCAGACCGGCTGCAGTCCATTTGCCGCTGTACTTTGTCAGAATGCCGCAGAATTGTTTTATCAGGTTATGCATGAAAAATAACTTCCTTTGTAAATGGTATATGTAGTGTATCAATGCAGGGAAAAATTGCTATTTTACCAATATTTTATTTTAGCACAGATGAAATGGGAATAACAGTGAGAAATCTTTAAAAATTGATTAAAAAGAAAGACAGAATCAATGCCGCAGAGGAGAACCCTTCCCTGCGGCAGATAAAATGCAAGTTTACATAAATAAATTATGTCAACTAAAAACGAGAGGAATTAAATTAAGCGGGAAAGTCTTCCTTGCTCATCATTTTTCCATCCCGCCAGATTCTTTCCAGATCATAGAAGAGGCGATCCTCTCTGCAGAATGCATGGACAATAATATCGCCATAATCCATTAAAATCCAGTTTCCGCTCTGGTAACCCTCAACCTGACGGCAGACATAGCCTGCCTTGCCAAGGGTCTCTTCAACATTATCGGCCATGGCCTGTACCTGATTGGTATTGGAGCCGCTGGCGATGAGAAAATAGTCTGCAAGAACAGATACTTCCCGGATATCTATAATCTGTATGTCTTCGCCCTTTTTGTCTTCCAGGGCATTGATTGCAAGCTTTACCATTTCTTTGGAATTATCCATTGGATTACTCTCCTTTCGCTTCGGCAGCGCTGCATTTTTCCTGGATGAGTTTTTCGAACCAGTTAAATGTCTGAATCGTCATTGGATCGATACAGCCGCCTTTGCCTTTTAAATAATTGATTGTTCCGGCCAGGATTTCATACATGGTCTGATCCAGATCCTGAAAGGCCAGATACCGCATACGCGCAAGGTTGGAAGCCTTATCCCGCCGCGGTTCAATATAATCAGCTATATAAAGAATTTTATCTAACATGCCCATGCCGGGCTTTCCGGTTGTATGGCACTGTATGGCAGAAAGAATTTCTTCATCCTGAATTCCGAATTTATTCCGGGCCATCCAGGCGCCATATTTTGCATGAATCACAGCCGGAGCTTTTAATTCAGATTCTGTCAGAGGCAGCTCATGTTTCCGGCACCGGGCAATCAGTTCGTTGTCTGTATAGCGCTTGGCGCAGTCATGAAGAAGGCCGGCCAACTCCGCCTTTTCCAGGCTGTATCCATACCGCATGGCAAGAGCAATACAGGTATAGGATACACTTACGGAATGTTCATACCGCATGGTATCCAGCTTTGATTTTAACTGCTTGCGAAATGTTACAATCTGTTCATTTATGGTTATCATAAGAGCTCACTCCTGTTTCGGTTAATCCTGGTACAGCTTGTGGATTTGAATATAATTTTCCACAGACTCTGGTACATAGCGGCTGATCCGGTGTCCGTGGGATTCCATTTCCCTCAGTTCATTAGAGGAAACATCCATCTCCCGACAGTGAAGCATCCGAATGTCAGCTTTATATTTTTCGTTCAGATAAGCAATCTGCTCTTCCATATTACGCGGAGCCGCCGCATATTCACGGCCGGCAGCCAGCAGAATTGTCTGACTCATAACCTGCTCTGGATGAAACCAGTTTTCAATTTCGTAGAGAGAATCGGCTCCAACAATAAAATAGAACCGGTGCTCCGGATAATGAAGGTGCAGAAGACGCAGAGTCTCTGCTGTGTAGGTGTTCCCGCTTCGCTGTACTTCAAATTCTGACAGACGGAATCTGGGAAAACCTTCAATGGCAAGACGAACCATCTTACAGCGCAGAGCAGCATCTGTAACATGATGATCCTTTTTGTGAGGCGGATTGCCGGAGGGCATAAACCACACTTCGTCCAGGTGATATTCCTCACAGGCCTGACGTCCCAGCATCAGATGACCATTGTGAATGGGATCGAAGGTTCCTCCCATGATACCGATCTCTGCCATGACTGCACACTCCTTTTTCTCTTAGTCCGGCAGTACGATTTTCCGACGGGATTCGTCCTTGGCCGGTTTATATAATACAATTTTTTTGCCGATAACCTGTACCACTTCAGAACGGGTCCGCTCTGCCAATACCTGTGCGATGGATTTTCCGTCATCCAGGCAGTTTTTCAGAACGGTAATTTTAATCAGCTCCCGCGCTTCCAGAGCTTCTGCAATGGCAGCAGTCAGCTCCGGAGTTACACTGGATTTTCCGATCTGGAAAATAGGCTCTGTGGTCATGGCAATTCCCTTGAGATAAGATCTCTGTTTGCTTGTCATAACTTATCCTTACTCCTTTTTATTTTATTTATAATAGTCAAAAGAAAGACCGTACATCCGAACCGTATCGCCTTCCTGGATTCCGGCTGCTTCAAGCTCATCCAGAATTCCGTTTTCTTTTAAGAAGTTCTGGAAGAACTGGAAGCCCTTTTCAGATTCCAGATTTGTATAACCCAGCATTTTTTCAATGCGGGGACCTTCTACTACAAAGATACCGTCCTCTTCTTTTTCTACTGTATACGGCAGATTCCGATCTCCGGCATATTCAATTTCAAATTCTTTTTCAAATACAACAGGTTCCTGGCTGGTTGTCTGAAGAAGCTGATAAACCGCATAAAGAAGCTCCTTGATTCCTTTTCCGCTGACAGCAGAAATCGGGAAAACACGGATACCTTCCGGCTCAAACGCTTCCTTCAGCTTTGCAAGCGGATCCTCATCCTCTCCATAAACGGCATCCATCTTGTTGGCGGCAATTACCATAGGACGTTCCAGAAGCTTTGGATTGTAGCTTTCCAGCTCTTTATTGATGGCGCGGATATCGGCAATGGGATCCCGGCCTTCGGTTCCTGCAGCATCTACAACATGAATCAGAACGCGGCAGCGTTCAATATGGCGAAGAAAGGCATGTCCAAGGCCAACGCCCTGAGATGCACCCTCGATCAGTCCGGGAATGTCAGCCATAACAAATCCGGCTCCGCCGTCTAAATCAACAACACCCAAATGAGGATTTAAGGTTGTAAAATGATAGTTGGCAATTTTAGGACGCGCGTTGGATACGCGGGAAAGCAGAGTGGATTTGCCAACATTGGGGAAGCCCACCAGTCCCACATCTGCAATTACCTTTAATTCCAAAGTAACCCAGAGCTCGTGACCCGGCTGACCCGGCTGAGCGTACTTTGGAGCCTGCATGGTAGGAGTGGCGAAATTCATGTTGCCAAGACCGCCCTTTCCGCCCCGCAGAATTGTTTCTCGTTTATTTTCACCGGACATGTCAGCGATGACCTTGCCTGTTTCAAAGTCCTTGATTACGGTACCTTCCGGAACCTTAATAATGAGGTTCTCCGCGTTAGCGCCGTGGCATCGCTTCTTTCCGCCTTGTTCTCCATCTTTTGCTGCATATTTCCGTACATGTCTGAAATCCGTCAGGGTATTCAGGCCCGGATCTACTTCAAAAATAATGTCTCCGCCTTTTCCGCCGTCCCCTCCGTCGGGACCGCCTGCCGGAACAAATAATTCTTTGCGGAAACTTACATGACCATCTCCGCCTTTTCCTGATTTAATGAATATTTTGGCACTGTCTGCAAACATCCATACACCTATCCTTTCTGCACTCAGGCATTCCTTTTGTGACAGCTGCGAATCATCCGGTACAGGAGATGTTCCTGTCTGACTGTCTGATTCAGCCAGAATCCGGTTTAAAAAAGGCTTCATACTCAGAATCAGTATGAAGCCCGCCAGTCAAATTATTCGTTGATTGTTCTCGGATAAACAGAAACCTGCTTTTTGTCTCTGCCCTTTCTCTCAAATCTTACAACACCGTCTACAGTAGCGAACAGGGTATCGTCGCCGCCGCGTCCTACGTTCAGACCCGGATGGATCTTGGTACCGCGCTGTCTGTAAAGAATGTTACCAGCCAATACGAACTGACCGTCTGCTCTCTTGGCGCCCAGTCTCTTGGACTCGGAATCTCTACCGTTCTTGGTAGAACCTACACCTTTTTTATGAGCGAATAACTGAAGGTTCATCTTAAACATCTCTTACACCTCCTTAAATCGAATTTTTATATACGGTTCTCCATATGTGTCCTCAATATCCTGCAAACCGAATATGAGAGAATTCATAAGGAGTGCTGCTTCCGGACTGGATTTACCGGTGAAATGGAAGCGGAACAAACCGCTTTCCTCCTCTTCCTCCGCTGTAAACCGATCCTCTGTGAAATGTTCCACAGAATTTGCCATGTTAAGAGTCAGTGCTGAAACTGCAGCGCAGACAAGCTCCTGTCCTTCCTGGTAGTCATCGGCACAGCCGGCATGACCTAAAAGCTCAATGCCGTGATAATTGTGTCCGGAATCAACAAAAACAGTTACGTTAATCATAATTAAGCGTTGATCTTGTCGATCTTGATCTGGGTATAGAGCTGTCTGTGACCATTTTTCTTATGGTATCCAGTTTTTCTCTTATACTTGTAAACAATTACCTTTTTAGCCTTAGCTTCCTTCACTACGGTTCCGGTAACGGTTGCTCCTGCTACAGTCGGGCATCCGATGGACAGCTCCCCGTTGTTCACTGCAAGAACCTGGTCAAACGTAACGGTTTCGCCAGCGTCTACACCAAGCTTTTCTACCTTAATGATATCGCCTTCTGCTACTTTGTACTGCTTACCACCTGTTGCAATAATCGCGTACATATGGCACCTCCTATTATCATTACTCGCCAACTTCGGTGATCGGATATCTCCGGTTCTTATCTACCTCATTGTGCGGCATACTTGAAAATAATAGCATGCTCTGAATTGAATGTCAACTGTTTTTCGTGAAAAATTTGAAAAAAATATAATTTCAAAATAAGGAAACATTAAACCTGCTCTTCTATTCTTTCATCCAGGTTCTCGGAGAGAATAAAAGAAGCATGGGGAACAGCTCCAGACGTCCGGCCAGCATGTCAAACATCAGTACATATTTGCTGAAATCAGAATAACTTCCAAAATTCTGTGTCGGTCCGACAGCCGAAAGCCCCGGACCTATATTATTAATAGTCGCTGCTACTGCAGTGAAATTCGTCACAATATCCTTTCCTTCAATAGATATTAGCAGTAAAGACGCTGTGAATATCATGATAAATGTTATGAAATATATACTCACCGACCTGCATGTTTCACTATCAACAGGCTTTCCTTCTGTCTTAATCACCTTAACACTCTTA
>UQFC01000015.1 GCA_900540335.1 uncultured Clostridium sp.
TCGTTAGCTTTTTCGGTAGAATTTCATCTCACTTCATATAGAGCCTGATCTCTCTTCCTGTGTCTCCTTTTTATTTTCAAGGCAATGAACATCCTGAAAGAAGTAATTCATCAACCTTTTCATGCTCTCAAAATCTTCTGAGTCCGGCATACAGATGCTGATAATCATCGCATCCAGTATCTTTCCTTGGGTACCGGTACGGAAAATTTCTGTGTACTGTCCCCAATATCCATCACCGCCTGTCAGGATCTCATCATATCTTCCATCCACATCCAGCAGATATCGGGCTGTATCAACACCAATCTCTTTTTCGAATGTCTGCTGTCCCTGATACATATATCCCTCTGCATATGTGGAAAGATATTTTTCCGGAGCCATAAACAGTGTCATGACCCGGTTCATCATCTCAGGAAACTCCTCAAAGAGGTCCTCCTGCAAAACCACTTGAGCACAGAAGTGCTTTGGTGGACTGCAGTCGGCTACCAGCTTCGACAGTCTTTCTTTTTCAAATGTTTCAAAATACATGGGATCACCAAACTGAACTCTCTTTGGGCATTGAACAGAAAAGCATTCTTTTCGCATCTTTCCTCCTTCCTACTTATACCTTGCTATAATTCTCTTAAAACTAAAAAAGACATGATTCGTTTCCAAATCATGCCTCATTCAAAAAATACTTATTCAATTTCTTATTGGCTGCTGGCGAAAAATCTCATTCCAGTTCATGTCAGTTCTTTCATCATCTGTTCAATTAGTCTCCAATAAAAATTCCCTTGATTCATTCTCTAAAGAATCTTCTTCCTTTGCCAAATATGACAAACAAATCTGATCGCCTACCTGTAACCCCATACATTTCAGCTCAGCCTCTGGTATCCGAATCACACCGCCTTCTTCCATAGTCGTCATCACTTCAACAAATCTCATTCTCATCCTCCTTCTCATTAATCTTGGTAAACTGCTCTCTATATAAAAAGCCTGCGAACTTCGCCTGCCGGAATTGGTAAAAAACTTTTACCAACTTTCGTACCAGATTTTTACCAACTTTTCCGCAAAAACAGTTATTTTTATTTTTCCCATTTCAACACCCCAAAGACGCAAAAAACGCTGGAACCATGCGGTTTCCAGCGTTCTTAATATCTTTATGAAATTCAGATTACTTGCCCATCTGAGCAGCAACCTCAGCTGCGAAGTCCTCGTTCTTCTTCTCCATACCTTCACCGGTCTCGAAACGAACGAATTTCTTAACAGCAACCTTAGCGCCGTTTGCCTTAGCAACCTCAGCAACATACTGAGCAACGGACTGCTTGCCGTCCTCTGCCTTTACATAAACCTGATCCAGCAGGCAGATTTCTTTCATCTCTTTGTTGATACGGCCCTGAATCATGCCCTGAATAACCTTCTCCGGCTTGGAAGCTTCCTTCGGATCGTTCTGGATCTGAGCCAGCAGGATGCTCTTCTCATGCTCGATGAAATCAGCGCTTACTTCATCACGGCTGGTGTACATGGGCTTTAATGCTGCAGCCTGCATAGCTACGTTCTTAGCCATCTCTTTAATTGCATCGTTTACAACGTCAGTCTCAACGTCTACCAGAACGCCGATCTTGCCGCCTGCATGGATGTAGGAAGCAACGAAACCGTTCTGCTCCTCAACCTGCTCAAAACGACGAATGTTCATGTTCTCACCGATAATGGAAATCTGAGAAGACAGAGCCTCTTTTACAGTCAGAGTCTCGTCCTTTGCCCACTTCTCAGCGAAGAACTCGTCCATATCTTTTGCAGAGGTGGTCAGAGCCTGTGCTGCTACATCTGCTACGTAAGCCTGGAATTTTGCATTCTTAGCTACGAAGTC
Organism: uncultured Clostridium sp.; assembly: GCA_900540335.1. Taxonomy (GTDB): domain Bacteria; phylum Bacillota; class Clostridia; order Lachnospirales; family Lachnospiraceae; genus Brotaphodocola. The sequence continues at coordinate 1,847 of UQFC01000015.1, forward strand.
AGTCTCTGCGTTTACTTCAACGACAACAGCCTTCTTACCATCCTCGGTAATAGCGGTATCAACGATACCCTCAGCAGCGATACGGCCAGCCTTCTTTGCTGCACCAGCCAGTCCCTTTTCTCTCAGGAACTCTACGGCCTTGTCCATATCACCATCGGTAGCTGCAAGAGCCTTTTTGCAATCCATCATGCCGGCTCCGGTCATTTCTCTTAATTCTTTTACCATTGCTGCAGTAACTGCCATTGTTTTTTCCTCCATGATTGTTATTCAGCCTGCGCAATGATACGCAGGCTGAAATTTTTTTCTAATTAAGCCTCTTCGGTTTCCTCTTCAGCACCAAACTCTTCAGCGAAGTCAGCACCAGCCTCACCCTGATTTGCCTCAATAACAGCGTCTGCCATCTTAGCAACGATCAGTTTTACAGCTCTGATAGCATCATCGTTACCCGGGATAACGTAATCAAGCTCTTCCGGATCACAGTTGGTATCTGCAATACCGATTAACGGAATACCCAGAGTATGAGCTTCCTGTACGCAGATTCTTTCCTTCTTCGGATCTACGATGAAAATAGCATCCGGAAGTTTCTTCATCTCTTTGATACCGCCCAGGTTCTTCTCCAGCTTCTCCCACTCTTTCTTCAGTGCGATAACTTCCTTCTTCGGCAGAACATCAAAAGTTCCGTCCTCGGACATGGCCTCGATCTCTTTCAGTCTGTTGATACGGCTCTGAATGGTCTTGAAGTTGGTCAGCATACCGCCTAACCATCTCTCGTTTACATAGTACATACCGCAGCGCTCTGCCTCAGTCTTGATAGCATCCTGAGCCTGCTTCTTGGTACCTACAAACAGAATGGTGCCGCCGTTGGCAGCGATCTCGGATACTGCATTGTAAGCCTCATCTACCTTGCCAACAGATTTCTGCAGGTCAATGATGTAGATGCCGTTTCTCTCGGTGTAGATATACGGAGCCATCTTGGGGTTCCATCTTCTGGTCTGGTGTCCGAAATGAACACCTGCTTCTAACAGCTGCTTCATAGAAATAACGCTCATGTTTCTTACCTCCAATTGGTTTTTACTTCCGCCTGCCTCTTGTGCTTCCTTCGGGACCTGATTTCAGGCACCGCCGTCAGAATCAGCAGACGTGATTTTTATCAGCCTTTTTATCCTACCATATCTTCCATGGTTTGACAAGAGGGGATTTTGATTTTTTCTGAACTCACATGAATTTCCTGTGATAAAGAAGCCCCCGAGCTTCTCCGCCTGCGGCGGGGGCTTCTGGAATAAAATTCTCTTCCGCCTCATGGCGATCCTTGCGGAGCGTTTTTGTTTCACAGGACGTAATTTCCTGTGGAACAAAAAACTGCGCCCGGAATCAGAAAGCGAACAGAGACGTTCTGATCCCGGGCGCAGATGTTTAAGCATTATTTATCTGCCTTGATATTTTTCAGTTCATCAAATACCACATCATTCAGTACTTTAATGTAAGTTCCCTTCATACCGGAGGAACGTGATTCAATAACGCCGGCGCTTTCAAATTTTCTGAGAGCGTTTACAATCACGGAACGGGTGATTCCTACCCGGTCTGCAATCTTGGAAGCAACAAGAATACCCTCATTGCCGTCCAGCTCCTCAAAAATATGGGTAATGGCCTCTAACTCAGAGAAGGACAGGGTGCTGATTGCGGACTTGACAATCTGAACCTTTCGAATCTCTTCGGCATTTTCCTCATTGACGGAACGCATCATTTCCAGTCCTACGACTGTAGTTCCGTATTCGCTTAAGATAATATCATCAATATCATACTGTTCGTCGCACTTGTAGATAAACAGGGTGCCAAGTCTCTCTCCTGCAATATCAATCGGGGTGATGATAGCCTGGTACTTTTTCACATATTCCTCTGCAAAGCCCAGAGTCGCCAGATTGACGTTTTCCTTTGTAGAAAGGATGCTTAAAAGACGCTCGTTAAACATCGGATCCACAAATCCGCCCACCTGGTCCTCGATAAGCTCCTCAATTTCATCAACTCCGGGGCACAGACCTACGCCAAGTACCTTTCCCTTCCGGCTGATAACCAGAATATTTGAGCAGAGAATATCACTCAATACTTTACAAATGTCATTGAATACAACTTTGTGTGAATTATTATTGTGTAATAATTTGTTTATTTTTCTAGTTTTGTCCAAAAGCTGTACACTCATATCGAAAAACCTCCTCAATTATTTGACAGTCCTCGTCCAATCGTACTACACTAAGTAAATATTAACACGATTCGCCAATAATAACAATAGTTTTTCGATTTATTTTGACTATTTTAATTATTAGATTATTTATCTTTTAAATTCATACTATATCCGCACTGTTCTTCGGAACAAAGAAGGCGATTTCCCTTTTCCACCATATAGCTTCCGCACTTGGGACACTTTTCGGATGACGGCTTCTGCCAGGACATAAAGTCACAGTCCGGATTATTTTCACAGCCATAATACCGGCGTCCCTTTTTCGTCTTTTTGATTACAACATCCTTGCCGCACTTGGGACAGGCTACGCCGATTTTTTCCAGATAGGGTTTTGTATTCTTGCAGTCGGGAAATCCCGGGCAGGCCAGGAATTTTCCGTGGGGACCGTATTTTACCACCATGTTCCGACCGCAGACATCACAGATGACATCGGTTACTTCATCAGCAATTTTAATGGATTCCAATGTTTTTTCCGCAGTTTTTACAGCCTCATCCAGATCCGGATAGAAGTTGCGGACAATGGTTTTCCATTTTACAGTTCCGTCTGCCACCTTATCCAGCAAAAGCTCCATATTGGCAGTAAAGCTGATATCTACAATACTCGGGAAACAGTGCTTCATAATTCCGTTGACTGCCTCGCCCAGTTCTGTTACATAAATATTTTTATTTTCCTTTGTAACATAACGTCTTGCCAGAATCGTTGTGATTGTCGGTGCATAGGTACTGGGACGTCCGATTCCCTGCTCTTCCAGAGCTTTTACAAGAGAAGCTTCTGTATAGTGAGCCGGGGGCTGTGTAAAATGCTGGCTTGGATCCAGATCCTGAAGCTCCAGTATATCTCCCTGCTCCAGCTTGCCAAGCAAAGTATTGCTCTCCTCTTTTTCGTCGTCCTGAACGTAAACGGACATAAAGCCGTCAAAGGACAGCCGTGAAGCAGAAAGAGTAAACAGGTAATCTCCTGCGCCCACCTTTACAGAGGTAGTATCGTAAACAGCCGGCTGCATTCTGCTGGCAGTAAACCGTTTCCAGATCAACTGGTAAAGACGGAACTGATCCCTCTGCAGAGATTCTTTTACAAGAGTCGGGGTCAGAGAAATATCGGTAGGACGGATTGCCTCGTGGGCATCCTGAATCTTTCCGCTGTTTTTTCTGCTCTGCTCTGTCTGAAGCACATACTGCTGGCCATACTGCTCGCCAATATACTGTCTGGCTGCCTGATCGGCCTCTTCTGCAATTCTGGTAGAGTCTGTACGCAGGTAAGTGATCAGACCAATGGTACCGTGTCCCTTTACATCTACGCCTTCATAAAGCTGCTGGGCCAGACGCATGGTTTTCTGAGTGGAAAAATTCAGAACCTTAGATGCTTCCTGCTGCAGGGTACTGGTGGTAAAAGGAATCGGCGGCTTCTTTGTTCTTTGACCGTTCTTTACGTCTTCTACAACATACTGACAGTTTTCCAGCCCCTTTAAAATTTCGTCCAGCTCCTGTTTGCTGTGAATCGCTGTTTTCTCCGTTCTGGTTCCGTAAAACTTTGCGTGAAGCGCCTTCCTTCCGCCCTTCTGAAGCAGCCGGGCTTCCAGATTCCAGTATTCCTCCGGAATAAAGGCGCTGATTTCATCCTCACGGTCACAAATCATACGCAGAGCCACAGACTGAACACGTCCGGCACTTAATCCCCGCTTTACCTTGGCCCACAAAAGCGGGCTGATGCTGTAGCCTACCATCCGGTCCAGAATTCTCCGTGTCTGCTGGGCATCCACCAGATTCATATCCAGTTCTCTTGGATTCTTCAGAGATGCTTTTACTGCATTTTTTGTAATCTCGTTAAAGCTGATGCGGTAAACCTTTTTATCCTTGGCCTCATCCAGCTTCAGCGCTTTTGTCAGATGCCAGGAAATTGCTTCTCCCTCCCGGTCAGGGTCCGTTGCAAGATAGATTTTATCAGCCTTCTTTACTTCTTTCCGAAGCTTTGCCAGAATGTCCCCTTTTCCGCGGATTGTTATATATTTGGGTTCGTAATCATTTTCCGCATCAATTCCCATTGTACTTTTCGGAAGATCGCGGACATGACCGTTTGAGGCATCCACCACATAGGTAGATCCCAGAAACTTACGAATTGTCTTTACTTTTGCAGGTGATTCCACAATAACTAAATTGTTTGCCATAGCCACTCCTAAATGTGAAACATTATAATTGTTTTCCATAATAGTGATTTGCAGACCGATAGGCATAACCGCCCAGCTCCAGCTCCATTAAAACAGCCATACATTCGCTGAGTGGGAGTCCGGTTTCGGACAATATCTCATCTATGTGCTTCGGTTTGAAATCCAAGCAACTATACACCATTTTTTCTTTCTTGGCAAGTCCATTTACATCTTTTTCATACATAATTAATGTTTTTTGATGTTTTAATCCTAAATATTCCAAAATATCATTGGGCAATATTGCCATATGAGCCCCCTGCTGAATCAGTTTATTGCATCCTGCGCTCAGCAGATCTGTCACCCGTCCCGGAACAGCGAAAATCTCCCGTCCCTGATTCAGTCCCAGCTCTGCGGTAATAAGGGAACCGCTTTTTTCTCTGGCTTCCACCACTAAAACTGCATCAGCCAGTCCACTGATCAGCCTGTTTCTCATGGGGAAGTTTCGCGGGCGCGGCGGCTCACCCATAGGAAACTCGGAAAGGATTCCGCCCTGCTCTTTCATTTTTTCAAAAAGCCGGTAGTGCTCCGGCGGATAACACTGGCTGAGCCCGCACCCCAGTATTCCAAAAGTAGGCTGTCCTGCTTTCAGGGCGCCTTTGTGTGCCGCCCCGTCAATTCCCGCAGCCAGCCCGCTGATAATCTGAACACCCTCTGCAGCCAGAGCTTTGGCAAAAGCACCTGCGATCTGCTCCCCGTAAGAAGAACAGCCTCTTGCCCCGACAACAGCCACAGACGGCTTTTCATCTGACGGCAATGCTCCGTACAGAAAAAGTCCCATGGGATAATCGCTGATTTCCAAAAGACGCTGCGGGTATTCTGAATCCAGAGGAGTCACAAACCGTATTTTTTTATCCTTCAATGCATCATATGCGCTGCTGCACCTGGAAAACTCTTTTTTCCACTGCAAAAGTCCGTTTTTCTGGGTCGGAGTCAGAATCCGTGCCTCGTCTAACGCAGTTTCTTCTATATTAATAAGCTCCTGATAACCTCCAAAATGACTTCCCAGTTTCCGAATCGACACAGCGCCCAGGCAGGGACAGCAGCACATCCAATATAAAGCCCGTTTTTCTTCCGCATTTTTTTCTTTCATGATTCTTCCCGCCCCCAATACCGTTCCTCCAGATCCCGATATCCCACTGCCTCAACAAGATGAAGCTTCTGAATCTTATCCTGACCATCCAGATCTGCTATGGTGCGGGCTACCCGAAGCAGCTTTTGACAGCCTCTGGCACTCAGGCCAAGTCGTTGAAAGACCATCTGTAAAAATGCTTCTTCCTGATCTCCCAGACGGCAGAAGCTGCGGATTTCCCGATTCCCCATCTCACTGTTAAAAATAATTCCTGTTCCTGAAAACCGTTTTTCCTGAATCATTCTTGCCCGTTCTACTCTTTCCCGTATGGATGAAGAGGATTCGTTTACTTCCTGTCTGCGAATGTCATGATAGGAAACCGGCGCCGCCTCCACGCACAGATCAATCCGGTCCAAAAGCGGCCGTGATATTTTCCCAAGATATTTTCGTACCTGAAGGTCTGAGCAGGTACACTTCTGCCGATCCGGATAGTAGCCGCAAGGGCATGGATTCAGCGCGGCTGCCAGCATAAAATGCGCCGGAAACTCGCAGGTTCCCTGTACTCTCGCTACAGTAACCTTTCTGTCCTCCATGGGCTGGCGAAGAATTTCCAGTGTTTTTTTCTCAAATTCCGGAAGCTCGTCAAGAAATAAAACACCTCGGGAGGCCAGAGAAATTTCACCCGGGCGGGGAATCATCCCTCCTCCTGTCAAAGCCTGTGCGCTGATCGTATGATGAGGCGCACGAAACGGCCGTTCCCGCATCAGCGCCCTTCCCTGAGGAAGCAGTCCGCAGATGCTGTATACCTGAGATACCTCCAGCTGCTCTGCCTGCGTAAGCTCCGGCATAATCGTAGGAATTCTGCGGGCGATCATGCTCTTTCCGCTGCCGGGAGGACCAATGTACAAAATGTTATGAAATCCAGCCACAGCAACCTCCGTCGCCCGTCTCACCATCTTCTGACCATTAACCTCCGAAAAATCAACAGCATAAATGCTCTCTTCGCCGCCGTCTGTACTGCGGACAGACGGCTTTATCTGATCCGGACGGTTCAGAAGATCCACAAGCTCTCCGATACTGCGGACTTTTATAATTTCAATCTGTTCTACTGCCAGACCCTCCGCAATGTTTTCTTCTGCCAGAAAGCACCTGCTCATTCCTGCCCGGCGCATGGCCAGAACCATCGACAGAACGCCCCTCACCGGTTTGATTCTCCCGTCAAGCCCCAGTTCCCCCAGGAATGCGGAATCCTTCAAAAGTGTTGGTTCTATCACCCCGTAAGAGGCCAGAACGGCCACAGCAACCGGCAAATCACAGCCGGTTCCGTCTTTCCGCACATTGGCCGGTGAAAGGTTCACAGTTACTCTCATAGAAGGAAGGCGAAAGCCGGAATTGCGGATCCCTGTCCTGACTCTCTCCTCTGCCTCCCTGACCTCGGAAGCCAGATATCCTACCATATGAAAAGAAGGCAGTCCCGGACTGACATCTGCCTCTACCTGTACGACATAGCCCTCCATCCCGGTAAGGCCGCCGCTGTAAACTCTGCTGAACAATAAAACCCTCCTTGTATCCACTCTTTTATGCGGTGCTGGAGCACCTGTAATAAACGATAGTTCTATTCTTTCCATGGAAAAAGTACGAATTGTACGAAACATCAGATTGATAAAGATAGGATTACTATAACCCGGACAGGGAAAATATGCAAGGGAAATCGTTCGACAAAAAACGCAGGGCCGTACACGCGTTTTGCGTATACAGCCCTGCTGCATCTTATTTGTTCTGTTATTGTATCCCGGTCAATTATTTCAGGAATGCGCCAAACAGAATACTTGCGATAATCAGTACAATACCTCCGCCCAGACGGGAAGAAAGCTGTGCGTATGCAATCAGACCCATACGATCACAGGCACCCAGTACTGCCAGGTCTCCGGAACCACCGCGGTTTGCCATACACAGACCGGCAGTAATAGCAGAGTCGATCGGGAAGAATCCAACCAGGTATCCGACAAGAGCAGAACCGATGATTGCGCCAACTACAATAGCAAGTGCAATCACTACGTTGCCCGGGGTAATTGCCTTGGCCAGCTCAATAATGTTGGTATCAACACCTACGCCTACCATAATGATCAGAATCAGGTTTGCAGTAAAGAAGGACTGCAGTTTTTTTGCTGCTGCACGGACATTTTCCGGCACAATTCCTAATGCTGCCACCAGTGCGACAAAAATAATCATGTAGGCAAACTGATGAATGGCAACACCGAAAATAGTCGGAAGCAGAGTCTTGGCAAACAGACGTCCCAGAGCATAAAAGCCAATCGCCAGGAAGAAAGCACCGCCCAGATCCTTCATGCCTACTGCTACTTTTTTATCTTCTGTAGCAAAATCTCCGCCTTTACGGATCAGCTGTGTTCCGTCGCCGGTCCAGCTTGTTTTCTTCTCACCAATCTTTTTCAGGATTGCTGCAGTCAGAATTGCAAAAATATTGGCAATTGTTAAAATGGTAATTGCAAAGGAATAGTAGTTAGCGGCCGGATCGCCGGTAACTGTTTCATAAATCTGGCTTAAAGGAACTGCGCCTGCACCGTTTCCGCCGCCCATAATCGGACACACATATTTCAGCAGAATGTCAACCGGGCTGATTCCAAACAGAAAACCTGCTGCAATGCCCAGAATGCCTGCGCCTAAAAGACCTCCGAAAATAGCCGGAATATAACCTGCAAAGGAACGAATCAGCAGCTTTCTGTCCAGAGCCAGAATGGAGCCGGTGATCAGGAAGATAATGAAGAAAGAAAGGAAATCTGCATCATCCATAATCATAATCATTCCATCTGCATACTTCTGCGGAATCAGTTTATAGGTAAACAGAAATGCAGATACCAGGAAGGTCAGAACAAGGCCGCCTCCAATGTAGCTGTTCCAGAAAGGAATCCGTTCACCAATCTCGTTGCAGATAAGACCAATTGCAAGCATCAGTGCAAAACAGCCTGCCAGATCGGCAGAAAGAGCACCTGTTGCCGCTGCTGCAATAACAATTACTGCAATTGCTCCGGCCAGCCACCAGGGCATACCGAATGTTTTCAGAGTGAATCCTTTGTTTTCAGCCATAAATATCATACCTCCATATATTGGTTTATCTTTGCTCTGCCTGCAGAGCATGTTCTATAATCACCCGGCGGTCCCCAATCCGCCGGGATAATTATTTTTTTCGTGAACCTGAGAATTAATCCTCAAATTCATACTCCTTAATCTCCCGCACAACATCAATAATGCTTCCGTCACGGGCCTCGATAACACCTACAACTCTGTTACCAAACTGAACCGGATCCGGCTCGCCGACAATCGAATATGCAATATCGCGCAGCTCTTCGATGGTCTTTAAGGGCAGACTGGTGTCCTTCAGACAGTCAATCAGATCCTGTCTTCTCGGATTGATAGCCACACCATAGTCAGTAACTACCACATCAACCGTCTCGCCCGGTGTGGTTACTGTTGTCACGTTGGTACAGATTGCCGGAATTCTTCCCTGAAGAAGAGGCGCAATTACAATTGTGCATTTTGCACCTGCTGCCGTATCCGGATGTCCTCCCTGGGCACCGGTAATCATGCCGTCAGATCCTACTACTACGTTGCAGTTAAAGTTTACATCTACTTCCAGAGAAGCCAGAATGACGAAATCCAGCTGATTTACATAGGCGCCCTTATTAAAGGGATTTGCGTATTCAGAACCGGAAATCTCAATATGGTTCGGATTCTTTTTAATAGATTCAATAGCGCCAAGATCAAAGTCCTGGGTATCAACTACCTTGCGGATCAGACCCTTTTCCAGCAGATTGCAGATAGGAGTAGTAATTCCGCCAAGAGCCAGTCCCATGGTAATGCCTCTCTCCTCCATGATCTTTCCAAGAGAAATGGTAGAAGCAATGGAAGCTCCGCCAACGCCGGTCTGATAGGAAAAGCCATCCTTAAAATAAGGGGTGTTGACTACAACCTGGGTACAGTAATCTGCCATTTTCAGCTTTCTCAAATCTGTAGTCGGCTTTGCTGCACCGGAAGCAATCTTGGCCGGATTTCCGATTTCATCTACAACAACCACATAGTCCACATCAATCATGGAAATGCTGGCCGGAATATTCGGGAAAGGAACCAGGCAGTCTGTAATTGCCACAACCTTATCTGCATACTGGGCATCCACCATCGCATAGGAAAGAACGCCGCAGTCGCTTTTGCCTCCGTTTGCTCTCATATTGCCGCACTTGTCACAGGTAGGTGCTCCGATAAAGGAAATATCCAGATGAACCTCGCCGGATTCAATCGCACGGACACGTCCGCCGTGAGAACGCATAATAGCAATATCACGAAGCTTTCCTGTAGAAATCGCTTCACCGATTTTGCCGCGGACACCGGAGGACTGAATTCCTACAATGGTGCCGTCCTCAATCATGGGCAGCAGAGCATCGTGGGCTTTTCCCAGAGAGCTGGCACAGATGGTCAGTCCCTTAATTCCCATTTTGTGAATTTCTTCCATTACCATAGTAACGACATAGTCACCCTCGCGGAAATGATGATGGAAGCCCAGGGTCATACCGTCCCGGATTCCACACAGCTTCAGAACCTCGGCAATAGAAGCAACCTGCTTGTCCCTGGCAGGATCTCCGTTGGCTCTTACCTTCGGGGCGCCCTTCTGATATTCTACGCCTGCATTGGCGTATGCGCCTTTAAAAATATCCTTTCCGGTGGCCTTTAAGACCTCTTCCGGGATTTCTCTACCTACTGCATTTATCATTTTACAGTTCCCCCTCATATACGCCTGATGCTTTGGCCAGAGCAATGGTTCTCTTTGCTCCGTCATAGAAAGCGATATCAATCATCTTGCCGTCTACGGTAAATACGCCGATACCCATAGCTTTCTTTTCTTCGATTTCCTTTACTACCTTTTCCGCAAAAATGATTTCCTTCTGAGTTGGAGTAAATACTTTATGTACTACATCAATCTGACGGGGATTAACCAGAGACTTTCCGTCAAAGCCCATCATCTTAATCATTTTTACTTCTTCCTCAAATACATCCATTGCATCCAGATTGGTAAATACGGTATCCCAGCACTGTACTCCGGCTGCTCTTGCTGCCATAATCATGTGCTGTCTTGCTCCCTGCAGCTCCACTCCGGTTCCGGTAATTACGGTCTGCAGATCCTTGGTGTAATCTCCTCCGGAAAGTGCAATACCAATCAGACGATCGGAGGACTCACATACCTCCAGGGCATTCAGCACACCGCGGCAGGATTCCAGGGCGGCCATCAGAAGCATGGAACCTTCCGGTCTTCCGAATTCTCTTTCTGCAGCCAGCACATGCTCTTCTACTGTGCGCACATCCTGAGCGGATTCCGTCTTTGCAATACGGATGACGTCGGCTCCGCCTGCCACGCAGACGCGAATATCCTCTTTCCAGTGAGGAGTGTCCAGACCATTGATACGGACAACACGTTCTACGCCTCTGTAATCAATCTCCTGTAACGCATGATACAGAGAATAGCGGGCAGCGTCTTTCTGATTTTCTGCTACCGCATCCTCCAGATCCAGCATAATGGAATCAGGACGATAAATATAAGGGTCTTTAATCAGGCCCGGCTTCTGACAGTTTAAAAACATCATGGAGCGTCTTAATCTTTTTTTATTGGGATGACTCATCTGATTACACCTCCCCACGGAAGATTTTCAGTAATATCATTGGAACGGTATACTGCGCATTCCACACGCGCTTTTAAGGTACAGTCCAGTGCACCCTTATCTACCACAGTCACCTTTGCATTTTTAACATCCAGACGATCTAACGTCTCGAGAATTGTTGCTTTAATCTGTTTTCCGAACTGATGAATCACACTGCTTTCGATGGAAAGCTCAATGCCATTGCCCGGTTCTACGGTTACCTGAGCATCACTGGATTCCAGCGTGCCTGCCATAGCAGCTTTCTTAACTTCCATTTTCTTCCTCCTTTTGTCCAAAGACAAGTTATGCCTGAATCAGCGGAGAAGAACGATCTCCGTCATTTCAACTGAATTCAGTGTATCATTTCAAATACAATTGTGCAAATACATATATCATTATGCTGATTATAGTTTTTTTATTATGTCTTTCTGATTTTTTTATGATTTTCCGTTTCTTTTATCACTTTATTCAAATTGATACGGCTTTATTTTCCTCACCACATCAAGAATGGTTCCGTCACGGCTTTCGATAATTCCCACGACCTGATCCTCAAACTGAATCTCCTCCGGATGGCCTGCAATGGAATAGGCAGTATCCCTCAATTCCTCTATGGTTTTTATGGGCAGACCGGAATTTTTATAGGCTTCTATCAGATCCGTTCTCCTGGGATTGATGGCAATTCCGTAATCTGTTACAACCACGTCCACCACTTCCCCCGGCGTTACAACCGTCACCACACGGTCACAGATTGTGGGAATCCTGCCCCGTACCAGAGGCGCTACAATGATAGAACAGTTGGCTCCGGCAGAAGTATCGGGATGACCTCCGGGCGCTCCCCGGACAATACCATCTGAGCCGGTTACCACATTTACATTGAAATCCACATCTACCTCCAGCGCACCCAGGATGACAAAATCCAGCTGGTTGACAAAGGCCCCTTTATTCATGGGATTGGCATATTCTGAAGTGGAAATTTCATAATGATTGGGGTTCTTTTTTATGGATTCAATGGCTCCCTGATCAAAATCCTGGGCATCTACAATCGTGCGCACCAGACCTGCTTCAAGAAGATCACAGATAGGCTTTGTGATTCCTCCAATGGCAAAGCCCATCCGGATTCCCCTTTCTTCCATAATCGGCCGGAGCATGGTATTTACTGCCAGAGAGGCTCCTCCCGCCCCGGTCTGAAAGGAAAATCCGTCTTTAAAATAAGGGGAGCCGGCAATGATTCTGGTGCAGTAATCTGCCATCATCAGTTCCCTCACATCCTTTGTCATCCGCACTGCATTGCTGACAATTTTAGCCGGATTTCCAATGGCATCAACCACGCAGACGCAGTCTACATCAACCATGGAAATGCTGGGTGGGAAGTTTGGCGCAGAAACAAGGCAGTCCGTAATAACCACCACTTTGTCTGCATATTTCGCATCTGCCATAGAGTAGGACAAAACACCGCAGTCGCTTTTTCCGCCTGTACCCCGGGCATTGCCGTACTCGTCTGAAGTAGGCGCTCCGATAAAGGCAATATCAATATGCACATTCCCCTCTTCAATGGCTCTTACACGCCCTCCGTGGGAACGGATAATGGCCGGATTTTTCAGCTTTCCGTGGGAAATTGCTTCTCCAATTCTGCCCCGGACGCCGGAGGACTGGATCCCTGTTACAATGCCCTGTTCAATCATATCTGCCACAGGATTGTGGGCCGCGCCCAGGGAGCTGGCACAGATGGTAATGTCACGGATTCCCATGGCAGCAACCTCTTCCATGACCATGTTTACCACATAATCTCCGTCCCGGAAATGGTGATGGAAAGACAGCACCATTCCATCCCGGATGCCGCACCGCTCCAGGGCCTCGCGGATCGAGCCGGTCAGCTTACTCTGGCCTGGTCTGACAAAGCCTCTGACTGCAGGCGCCGCTTTTTGATAGGTCTGCTGATCTCTGGCATAGGCTCCGGCGTATCCTGTTTTTTTGTACCTTTCCAGAATTGCGTCGGGAATTTCCCGGCCTGCTGCATTTTTCATAAAATCTGCCTCCTTTTCTTCTTTATATTTTCTTTTCATCTTGTTTTTACCCGGATTTTTCTGCAAAATATACAAACGATTCCCCATTTTCTGCATTGAATTCATACTATTTTTATGGTATCATACGTTTAGTCACATAGCTAATACGATTCTTTCTATACTAGCTATAACTTTTTAATTATGGGGGATTTTCAATGAATATCAAACATGCACAATATATGCTCACTGTGCTGAAGGAAGGGAGCATTACAGCAGCTGCCAAAAAGCTTTACATTTCCCAGCCGTCTTTAAGCCAGATGATTAAGCTGGTGGAAAATACACTGGGAACACCGATTTTTAACCGCTCAACGGATCCCATTACTCTGACTTATGCGGGAGAAAAATACATAGAAGCTGCCAAAAAAATCCTCACCATCAATGACAACCTGATTAAAGAAATTGAAGAAATCAACCACGAAGAGCATGGCACCATCAAGCTGGGAATTCCGGTACAGCGGGCCATGCAGGTCATGCCCTATGTCCTTCCCCGATTTTATGCCAAATACCCATATGTAAAGGTAGATGTGCGGGAAAGCGGTTCTGCAAACACAGAGGCGGCTGTTCTGGACGGCAATGTCGATCTGGCCTGCCTGACTACCTATCCCAAGCACGAGGAGCTGAATTATATTCTGATTGAAGAAGAAGAGCTGGTTCTTCTGACCAGCCGCAATTCTCAGCTTGCGAAACGGATTCCTTCCGGAACGCCGATCTCTATTACAGAGGCAAAAAATGAAAAATTCATCAGCAGCAAGGTCGGACACAGTGTCCGGGATACCCAGGATCGCCTTTTTGTTACCTATGATATTCAGCCGGAGATCCTGATGGAAACCTCCAGTATTGAGGTGGGAAAACGTACCGCGATTGCCTGTGATGCCGTGATGATTTGTCCGATTAACTATATAGAAATGACGCCTGAGCTGCATTCCGGCTGCTGTGTTTACCCCATTCAGGGCATTGAGCAGCGGCGCAGTTTTTATGTCTGTCACAGAAAAGAACTGTATCTGACAAAATATATGAGAGATTTTATCGAAATTCTTTCCGGTCTGGAAAAGGCATTTCTTCACTAAAAAAAGGAGCAGATTCTGCTCCTTTTCTAACTGTTTTTCGTCTGATACCCTTCTCCCCATATCCACATGGCATCTAAAATCGGTTTCAGACTTCTACCCGGTTCTGTCAAACTGTATTCTACCCGGGGAGGAACTTCTGCATATCCCTTCCGACTAATTTAAAACACGGCGGATTGTTTTTGGACTCCGGTAATTCCAGGTGGAAATCTTGATTCCGCTCTTTCTGCTGGCGGCATGAACAATCTGACCGTTTCCAATATACATGGCAACATGGTTGACGGTGCCGCTGCTGTTGGCATAGAAAATCAGATCTCCGGGCAGCATTTCACTGGATTTGATGGCCCGTCCCACCTTCGCCTGTTCTCTGGAGGTACGGGGCAGACTTACACCCGCCGCATTGCGCATTACATACTGAACAAATCCGGAACAGTCTGCACCGGTGTTGGGATTGGTTCCTCCCCATACATATCTTCCGCCTACAAACTGTAAGCCATAATTTACCACCTTGTTTCTCAGAGAAGCCTGCTGATTGGCCTTTTCTTCCAGGGGAGAGAACTTGATTGCCTCCGGAAGGGCATACCGTACCTCAACATTGTTGTCCCGGGTGGAAATATATGCCTTGTCAATCTCATCCTCACCGTCTCCTGCGTCCAGTTCAATCTGAACCCAGCCATCCAGCTGATCCAGCACATGGTAACGCTCCTCCTTGGAAATCTGTGTCCAGATACTGGCCTCGGTGCTTGGCTCTGTACGGACATTGAGCATATCCGTATTAACAATCGCTGTCAGCTGTGCCGTGCGCAAAGCCAGATCTCTTGCTTCCGGACCGGTTGCCACATGATCCGCGCTGACATATCCGGTGATAGGACCGGATTTGATCTTATACCAGCCGTCCAGAGTTTCCAGGATTTCTCCTGCCGCATCACTGGGCAGCTTTCCGATTACATTTTCGTCGTAGGCATCAACCTTTGGCTCACTTCGAATATTCAGGTAGTTGTCTACCCGGGAAATCAGAAGATTGTCATACTGATTTAATGCCATGGTCTTTAAATCCAGCTTTTCTCCTTCTGAAAGCCCCATTTCCATGGTGACAAACTCACTGGAAATATAGCCTTCCCGAATCTGTACCCATCCATCCTGCTCTCCTAAAACAGGATAGCGGGAGCCGTTTGCAGCCTGTCCCACTACATTATCCAGAGAAGAGGAATCCGGTGTCTGGCGGATCCGAAGCGTCTCATTTTCCTCTCCCATTGTGATCACAGCCATCTTTGATGCATATTCCAGGGCCTTCTGGCGGGCCTCCTCTCCAGTCAGTACATACTGACTGCTGATATAGCCATCCACGCCTCCGGTCTGAATATGATACCAGCCGTTTTCTTCTTCTCCCAGTACCTCGCAGGCGCCTTTGTCCGGTATTTTACCAATAATATTTGCCATGCTTTCATCTGTTGGAGTTTCACGGATGTTTAGATAACCGCCGTCCTGAAGCTGGACAATTCCAAGATTCGTATAAGAATCTACAACTGCCTGCTTTTCCTCTGCTTCCTTTTGAGCCTCCAGCTCCTCTAAGGAAATCGCAGCTTCGCTTGCCTGAGTATTCCCATCTGTTCCCTCAGCGCGTACAGCCGCCGGCTTGTCTCCGTTTCCTGTGGAATCTCCGCTAAAATGTCCGACAGCTGCAGCAATTCCTGCGGCTGCAGCCACAGCGGCCACACCAAAAATTACATATTTTTTATATTGATCCCGCTTTCTTCTTCGTCTTGCTTTGTTTAAGATATCAATATAATTCTTTTCCTCTGCCATATTGGGCTCCTTCTCTCAATTCGTAACAGTACAGCCATGCATTTTTGCATGGCTGTACTATTGCCTAAATTCCGTTCCAGTATATCATAAATCACCGTACTTGACGAGGCAGGTATGTGAAAAAAATATGAATTTTTATGAATTTTCTATTACAAAACAAAAACATAACTCTCAAAAATTCAAAACCATGCACCAGCAGGGCACAGTTGCCATAGAAAGAAGGGTGGAAAGCACCACGCACCGTACAGCAAAAACCTCATCCTTGTGATATTTGGAAGCCATAACAGCAGTAACACTGGCCGCCGGCATTCCGGAAAGCACCACCGACACTCCTGTCACCAGTCCGTCAATTCTCCCGATCCGGCAGCCGGCAAATACCAGCAGGGGTACCAGTACAAGACGCACAAAGGAATAGTAAAGCGTTGCCCTGTCTGCCAGAGAAGAAAAAGGCACCTCAGCCAGAATAGTTCCCACCAGCAGCATAGCAAGAAAGGTATTTGCCCCTGCCACCTGCCTGATCGTCAGATTTACAAATCCGGGAAGCGGAATCTGGAAGATCATCAAAAGAAATCCCAGAACCACGGCCACAATACAGGGATGGGATGCTACTTTTTTGATCAGAGTCTTCTTATCCGGCGCTTCTGTAAAATAGGTAAGGCCGACAGACCACATGAATATCCGCTGGGGAATCACATAAATGGAGGCATATAAAAGTCCCAGACCGCCGAAAATTCCTTCCGCTATGGGATTGCCGAGAACCCCTGCATTGGAGCAGATGGTTGCATACTGGAGAACCCGTTTCCGATCATCATCAAACCCGGGATAGAGAACCATCCCCAGCGCATAGCTTCCCACCTGAATAAGCAGAGCCACTGCTCCAATAACCATACAGCTTTTTAAAATTTCTCCGTTAAATTCAATCTGAAAGGATTTCAATATGCTGGCAGGAAGTGTCACATCAATCACAAGATCTGTCAGAAGTTTTTTCCCCTCTGCGCCCACGATATTCTTTTTTCTGAGGAAAAGCCCCAGAATCATAACAGAAAAAAGCATTCCCTGCATTTCAAATAAGCCCGTAAAATCCATACCCTTTCTGTCCCCCTCTCTTCTGCTGTTCTGCCGAAATATGTATATTGTAATACGATTCACAGGCTCCGTCAAATGCCTGTTTTCGATTTTGTTCCGATTCTTTAGAAAATTTTTCGTTTTTCACGAAAAAATAGTTCAAAAACTTAATAAAAAATCAATGGTATTTTTCACAGCTTTGTAGTACACTTCTGTTATTAATCAAAAACATCCGGAGAAGCTTCCTTTTCGGGATAAGCAGCTTTGGATTCAAAAAGAGGAGTGATTCAATTATGAAGAAAACATTATTACTGGTTACTATTGCAGCCCTTTCTATCAGTGCAGCAGCCTGCTCTAAGAAGGAAGAATCCGCTGCTTCCACTGCTGAGGCTACCTCTGAGGCGGCAGCTGAAACCACTGCAGAGGAAGAGACCGAAGAAGATGTGGAAGAAGATTACGTCAGCGGACTGATCACAAAGATTGACGGCAATACCATCACAGTAAAGAACGACAGTGATGAGACAGAAAAGAATTACGATATTACCAATGCAGAGGTCAACAAGGAGTTCCCCCTTTCCGAGGGAGACTGGGTTGATATTACTTTCCCGGCAGGAAGCACGGAGGATCCGGTTCCTGTTATGATCTTTGATGTTATGGAGTCTGTTATCGGACAGAACACCGATCCTTCTGCAGAAGGCAAGGTTGTTGATGCATCAGAAGGTACCCTGACCCTGGAGGTAGACGGCGAGCAGTATACTCTGGAAACCGCCAATGCCTATGTAGTTGCTAAAAACGGCATTGAAGTCAACAAGAATGCGACCGTTACCTATCTTGGCGCTTTAGATGATGCACCTTTGGCTCTTAAGATTGTTATGGAAGATTCCTATGATACTCCGGAAGCTGAGATCAATGCCTTTATCGGAACCGTTGCTCAGGTGAATGAAGACGGAACCGGAATTGTTCTGGAATCTCAGGACGGTGATTTCTTTACTTTTGTATCTGACAGCATTGACTTTACTGAATTTGAAGAAGATCAGACTCTGCAGATTACCTACACCGGCTCCATCAGCGCCAAGGAAATTCCTGCTGTTGAAGTCACAGAATCATAACGGAACTCAAAAAAGAAGTCCGGGACTTTCTCCTCTCGGGCTTCTTTTCTTTTCCGGTTCATTTGCGAACCCGTTCTTTTTTACTCTTCTGTCCGCAAATCAGCTTCTTTTTTATTTCATCAAATCATAGACAATCACGCAGAAGGTTTCAATCCCATCTACGAGTACCTTTTCATCGAAATCAAAGGCGGTTGTATGCTGGGCAGAGGCCATGTCTGTCATCGAACGCATATAGGTTGCCTTTCCTCCGTGTGCCTGCACCCGGTTCATCATCAGGGAAATATCTTCGCTTCCCCAGTTCTGGGCATTTTCACAGCTGCTGACCTTCAGTCGGGGAAGGTGTTCTCTGACCATATTGCCAATGTCATGAAGGAAATCCTCGTCACTGTGCTGGGATTCCGAGGAACCCTGGGATACCATGCGGCAGGTACATCCGGTCATCTCTGCGGAGGCCTGACAGATGCGTCTGGCCTGCTCATCCATATATCCGTTAATCTCCGTGGTTTCCCCGCGAACCTCGATCTGAATCATGGCAGAGTCAGGAATCACATTTCTTCCGGTTCCGCCCTGAATCATGCCCACATTTACCCTTGTGATTCCGCCGGAATGGCGGGGAATTGCTGTCAGATTCAATACAGCATTGGCTGCTGCAACAATGGCGCTGTGTCCGTTTTCCGGAAATCCGCCTGCATGAGCGGCCTGCCCGTCAAAATAAACATCGTATTTGCTGGTTGCAAGAGAACCCCAGGTTCCCGGCGTTACATCTCCGTCATCCGGTCCTCCCGTCGGAGCAATATGAGTTCCGGCAAAATAATCAACATCATCCAGATGACCGTGGGCCACAATGGCGCAGGCCCCCTTTGCTCCCTCCTCTCCCGGCTGGAAAATCAGCTTCACTGTTCCGTGAAGCCCGTCCTTAATTTTCATCAGAACCTCTGCTACACCCAGGCCGATGGCTGCATGTCCATCATGTCCGCAGCCGTGCATCATTCCCGGATTTCTGGAGGAAAATCCCTCTGCAAAAGGTCTGTGTTCTGCATTTTCATCTTCAGTCAGACCAAGGGCATCAATATCAAAACGCAGGGCCGTCACAGGGCCGTCACCGCACCGGAGAATACCAATCACACCGGTAAATCCCTCTCTCATTTCTTCTGTCAGGTATTCTTCAGGCGCCCCCTGTAAAAGAGCTCTTTTTGCATGCTCGTTCAGTTCCTCCGGAGAGGGAACTCCTACCCGGCTGGACTCCAGACAAACATCCTTTCCTGTGAGAACTTCATATCCCAGCTCCGTTAAAGTCTTTGCAATCACTGCGGAGGTCCGCATTTCAAGCCAGGCTGTTTCCGGATACCGGTGAAAATCTCTCCGGCGCTCTCTGCTGATTCCGTCCAGGGCTTCTGCATATTCGATTATTTTCTGGTACATCGTATTTCCTCCCATGCTCTGTCAGTTTCCGTTAGGTCAATCGCAACTGTTTCGGGCAAAAATTTTGCTGTCCCGAATAGTTACAGTCAATTTTACCATATCCCCCGAAAAAAAACAAAAAGAAATTGAACAAGCCGGGAAAAGATCGTATAATGATAAAATACTATCGAATAAGGAGATTATTACCTGCTATGAAACCAGCTTTAATTATCGGCTCCACCTGTCTGGACGTCATTCTTCATATTGATCATCTTCCGAAAACCGAAGAAAATATCCGCCCGACCTCTCAAACCATGGCTCTCGGCGGCTGTGCCTACAATGTCTCCCATATGATGCGGCTTCTTCACGCCCCCCACACCTTTATCAGCCCGGTAGGCGGGGGAACCTACGGCGACTATGTGGCAAAGCAGATGAGACTTCAGGGAATCCCTGTCTCCGTCCATATTCCTGAGGAGGAAAACGGATGCTGCTACTGTCTGGTCGAGGCATCCGGAGAACGCACCTTTATGTCTTACCACGGTGTGGAGTATACCTTCCAGAAATCCTGGATGGAGCCTTATCAGCCGGACTCCTATGGACTGACCTATGTGTGCGGTCTGGAAATCGAAGAATCTACAGGAATCAATCTGATTGAATATCTGGAGAGCCATCCCCAGCTTTCGGTGTGTTATGCGCCCGGTCCCCGGGGCGTACTCATTGAGCCGGATAAAACAAACCGCATGATGGCCCTTCATCCTATGCTTCATGTGAATGAAGGTGAGGCTGCTGCTTTAAGCGGCTGCAGTGATTACAGGGAAGCCGCAGCTGCTCTTCAGGCTGTCACCGGGAATACGGTGATTCTTACCCTGGGAAGCAAAGGCGCCTACTGCCTGGAGCCTGGAAAAGAGGGATATCTGGTGCCTTCTGTGCCGGTTACTGAGGTAAAAGATACCATTGGCGCAGGAGATGCCCATATCGGAACCATTCTTGCCTGTCTAACCAACGGCATGCCGCTGGCTGATGCTGTGGCCTATGCAAACCGTGTTTCCGCTGCAGTTGTAGGAATCACAGGCTCCTCTCTTCCACCTGAGCTGCTTCCGCCCCTTCCGGAAAAGGAAGCATAAATCTGAAATGCCAAAAGCCGCTGCCATCGAAGGCAGCGGCTTATTTTCTATGACCAGGTCATAGGAACTTCTATTCAAACCTATACAACACTCTTGAGTCCCAGGGTTTTCTCAATCACCAGCATAACTCCCAGAGTAATTACCATCAGAAGCGTTGCCAGAGCGGCAATCGTCGGATCAAAATGGTATTCCACATAGGCCATCATCTCAATCGGCAGAACCGTAACTCCGGCGCTTGTAAGAAAGGCGGACAGAGATACGTTGTTGAAGGAGTTGATAATTGCCATAATGCATGCGGATACAATACCTGATTTGATGTTGGGCAGCAAAATATGGAAAAATGTATAAACATTTCCAGCTCCCAGAATCCTTGCAGCCTCCTCCATGGAAAAATCAAAGTTAGCCAGACTGGAGGTAACTACCCGCATAACATAAGGAATGGACAGAATCGTATGTCCAATCAGAAGGCTGGGCAGAGCCGGCAGCTTAAACCGGTTCGTCACATAGCGGAGCATAACAAAACCAAGTACAATCACCGGAATCAGCACCGGAGAAAGGAAAAGTCCTTTGATAAACTCTTTTCCCCTGAAGCGGTAGCGGTTCAGAGCATAGGCCGCAGGAAGTCCCAGAATCAGAGCAAGGAAGGTAGCGGCAAATGCAATAATGATACTGTATTTTGCTGCGCTTCCGAAGGTTTTCACCTTCAGAATCTGCGCATACCACTTGAGGGTAAAGCCCTCGCCCGGGAATTTCAGGTATGTGGTATCACTGAAGGAAGCCGCCGCAATAACAAGAAGAGGCCCGATCAGGAAAATATATACCAGCACAGTAACAAGAAACAGTGATTTACTCTTTTTCATGAATGACTCCTTTTATTGGTTCAGATTCGGAATGCCGGATTACTGTACAGAGAACAGCTCATTCCATCTGGTGGTCCAATCAGCCTTGTTGGCATTGATAACAGACCAGTCAGGAAGCAGCAGACCGTCGATCATTTCTTTTCCGTAAGTAAAGTTGGCTGCCTGCTCCTCTGTCAGCTCGATATCGGTGCGGACAGGAGAATCAACGCCGTCTAATGCTTCAGCCAGCTGAACTTCCTTGGAAATATAGAAATCGATAAATGCCATAGCCAGATCCTTGTTCTCACAGCCCTTAACAATATTCAGAGTATTGTATCCGCTGTAGTTTCCTTCCACAGGATCTACCCACACATAATCCTCGGAAGCAGCCTTTGCTGCAGTGTAGGAGAAGTCCAAAAGAACTGCAACAGAAATCTCACCCTGGTTCAGCATGGTGATTGTATCATTGGCGCTGGTGTAGGTCTTCATAACATTGGGCTTTAACTCTTCCATCTTTGCAAAGATCGCATCATCATCCGTTCCGGGAGTAAGACCTGCCATCTCTGCCACCGCATAGTAAAACAGCGGACCGGAGGTTGTGGTAATATCCGGGATTGCAATAGAATCCTCCAGCTCCGGATTCCACAGATCTGCCCAGGAAGTAATCTCGATGGGGCAGGTTGCCTTGTCATATACAATACCAAGACGGTTAAAGGTATAAGCCGGACCATACTCCTCGCCGAAAGGTGCTTTTGCATTGTCATACAGAGCATCTCTGTTGGTTAAAGCACTGTAATCTGTCTTTTCCAGAAGATCTGCATCAATCAGGTCTGCCACAAAAGCATCACCGATGATAACAACATCGTAGTTCTCCGGAGTCTCTTTGATCTTGGTTACACGCTCTGCGTTTTTTCCGCCCTCTACGATCAGCTTGCAGCCGGTTGCTTCCATAAAGGGATCGTATACGTTCTTCTGAAGCAGTTCTGCATTAAAGGAAAAGGTAGAAACGCTCAGCTCCTGTCCCTCAAAATTGCCAAGGGAAGCAGCCTCGCTCTCAGAGCCTTCTGCAGCAGCTGTAGTCTCAGCCTTTGCAGCTGTGGTTTCTGCAGCCTTTGTCTCTTCAGAGGAGCCTCCGCACCCGGTCAGTGCAGCAGCCATAGATGCAGCCAGTACGATACTCAATACTTTCTTCTTCATAATATCTCTCTCCTTTACCATTACAGTAAAATAATTTTATTGGGAGTCAGAGACAGGGTAACCTGATCTCCAACGCCGTAAACACATTCCTGATCGGTGCTGACCTCCAGCTCGCCGATAGCCGTCCGTACATTGTACTGATGACGCTTGCCGAGGAAGGTGCTTACCACAATCTCACCGGACAGAGGATTCACAGCGTTCTCTCCTTCCGGAACAATCTGAATGTCCTCCGGGCGGATACATGCCTTAAACTGCTCTCCGTCTTTTTTCTCTGTAACCTGAATCCGGGAACCGTCTTCAGCCAGATAGTTTTCTCCGTCCTTTTTCAGGTTCAGGAAGTTTTCAAATCCTACAAAACGGGCAATGAATTCCGTCTTCGGATGGTTGTAAATGGCAGACGGCGTATCCATCTGTTCAATCACGCCATGGTTCATAATTGCAACCTTATCGGAAATAGCAAAGCATTCCTCCTGATCATGGGTTACATAGATTGCCGTAAATCCGAATTTCTGCTGCAGACGACGAATCTCAACTCTCATTTTTACACGGAGCTTGGCATCCAGATTGGAAAGAGGCTCGTCAAGAAGAAGCAGATCCGGCTTAATCACCAGCGCTCTCGCCAGAGCCACCCTCTGTCTCTGTCCGCCGGACATTTCCTTGGGGAATCTGTTTTCAAAGCCCTTCAGATCCACTGTCTCCAGCATCTCCAGAACCTCCTTGCGGATCTGATCCTGGGGGAGCTTGCGCATCTTCAGGCCAAAAGCCACATTATCAAAAACCGTCATGTGCGGGAACAGAGCATAGCTCTGAAATACAAAACCAAAATTCCGCTTATTCAGAGGAACCTGGGTGTAATCCTTGCCGTCAAAGATAAATTTTCCGTCCATGGGAGTGGAAAAACCTGCAATCAGACGCAGAGTGGTGGTTTTTCCGCATCCGCTGGAACCAAGCAAAGAAACCAGTTCTCCTTTTTCTACCTGAAAGTTCAAATCCTTCAGAATTACATTTTTGTCATAACCTGCAGTAATGTTCTGCAATTCCAACAGTGCCATACTTTTCTCCTTTATCCTCTCTATAAACGGTCAGACCGTCGGGTTCAGTTTTTTACTGATTGCTGTGATGCCGCTGGAAACCACCATGGTCACCACAATCATGACTACAGCCACTACGGAAGCCTGAGTCCAGTCACCCAGAGACATGGCCTGCTGATAAATCATGGTGGCAAGCACACGGGTGTCGGTTCCTCCCAGAAGCTGCGGGGTGGTGTAGGCTGTCAGACAGCCGGTAAATACCAGAACGCTTCCCGTTACCAGTCCGGGAATACTTAACGGAAGAATCACATGGCGGAATGTGCTGGCTCTGGATGCGCCCAGACTTCCGGCTGCCAGATTCAGATCCTCGGAAATATTGTCCATAATTCCAATCAGTGAAAGGATCATCAGAGGCAGGAAGAGCTGGATAAAGCCCACCACCATGGAAAACTCATTGTACAGAAGACTGACCGGTTTGTCTACAATTCCGCTGCTGACCAGAAGATTGTTGACAAAGCCCTTCTTTCCAAGAATAACCATCCAGCTGAAGGAACGAATAACCGGACTGGTAAACATGGGGAACACGGCCAGTGCCATCAGCATTCCCTTGTTCTTGGAATATTTGGAAATATAATACGCTGTAGGGAAGCCCAGCAGTGCGCATGCCACTGTACTGATCAGACTCAGACGGATACTTCTCCAGAAAACCTGTTTAAAATAGGTACTTTCCAGAAGGCTGAAATATCCTTCCAGGGAAAATCCCCCCGCCTCATCGAAAAACGTCGTCAGAATCAGCGAAAACAGCGGAATCAGCATAAATACAGCCAGAAACAGGCAGCCGGGAAGAATAAACAGCCAGTAAATCTTTGTTTTTTTCTCAAGCACGGTTCTACCAACCTTTCTTTCTCAATCTTTTGCTGTTGCAAGAGGCGATATCCCGGCAAAAACACTTCTTTCTGCACAAAAAATCTGTGACAGAAAAAGGGACTTGCATTTATAAGTCGAATACCCACTCATTAATCAGTCCCTCTAATAAATAGCCGAGTTGTTATCAATTCCTCTAATAACGATATTAACATAACATTGAAAAGAACAAATGTCAACCCGATTCGTCAAATTATGCGCTTATTTTTACCGCAGTTCTGCATAGTTTTAACACAAATCATACATTTGTCTGTTTTTTATCAAAGACTGGAAAACAATCAAAGCACATCCGGATATTTTTCCGCTCTGCTGACAAATTCTCCCATGGCCTCTGACAGCTTCTTTCTCTCCGCTGTCAAATCTGCGCAGAGCAGTCTGTGATTTTTTACCAGACGTTTTCCGTCCACCCAGACACTGTCTACATTTGATGCGTTTGCAGAATATACGATGGCAGAATATACATTGTAAATCGGGAACATATTAACAGACTCTGTTTCCAGAAGAACAAGATCTGCCTTTTTTCCCGGCTCAATGGAGCCAATCTCCTTTTCTGCTCCCAGAACTCTGGCGCCTCCCATGGTTCCCATCTCAACAATATCCACTGCCGGGAAAACACCGCGGCTGTGATACTTTGTCTTCTGGGCAGAGGCAATCATCTTAAACTGGGTAAACAGATCAAGGGTATTGCCGGAAGACGGTCCGTCTGTTCCCACGCCTACACAGACGCCCTGGTTTCTCATATCCAGAACGGGGCAGACACCCTTTCCGCCTTTTGTATTGGCGCCTACGCAGTGAGCCACCTTTGTCCCCGTTTCTGCAAACAGTGCAATGTCATGCTCCGTTGCGTGGATGCAGTGGGCAGCGATGGTTCTCGGACCAAGAACGCCTAAATCAGCCAGGAATTCGATAGGTGTTTTCTGATACTTTTCCCGGAAAAGCTCCATCTCGTAGTCCATTTCACTTACATGAAGCGTATAGGGAGCCTCATATCGGCAGGCCAGATCATAGGCTGCCTTCAGCATTTCCGGAGAATTGGTGTTGGTGGCATGGGGTGCAGCCATTGGATGAATCCTGTCATGGCCCGACCATTTTTTCAGAAGCTCCTCGCAGATGGCAAGCCCTCCATAAGGCTCTTTGCTGTCACAGGTAGCCATATTGATAACGGTCTCTCCCACCCATGCGCGGATTCCCATTTTTTCACATGCCCGGGCAACCTGATCCTCAAAATAATACATGTCAAGAACCGAGGTTACGCCGGACAGCAAAAGCTCGCATATCGCATACCGGGCGCTTAAATAAATAAGCTCCGGCGTCATGGCCTCCAACTCCAGAGGAAACAGAAATCTCCTGAGACGATCCGGACAGTCATCCCCCATGGAACGGAAGGGAATCATGGAAATATGACTGTGCACATTGACCATTCCCGGCATCAGGATTCCGCCTTTGCCGTCTACCACACAGTCCGCATTCTCCGGTCCCTTTCCTTCTCCTGTTTCCAGGATCTTATTATCCTCCATTACCACATATCCGTCTTTATAAATGTGCTTCTCCGGATCCATGGTAAGAACAGTTGCATGATTGATTACAGTTTGCATACAGGTCCTCCGTATCTTTGTTTTTAATGAGATTTTCTGTTAATATATTCTGCCCGTGTTTTGGAATAAATAAATTTCTGACTGCTGTAAAGTCCGTAGTATCCGGAAAGAGTAAAGCACACGCCAACAGCCAGGGCATAATAAGGCATTGCTTCAAATCCAAACATTTCAAAGGCCAGAAACATAGTGCTTACAGGGCAGTTGGTGACACTGACAAAAAGGCAGGCCATGCCCATTGCCGTACAAAGCCCGGCGGGCGCATGGAGAAGAGTGCCGGCTGTACAGCCGAATACGGCTCCTACGCAGAGTGTGGGAACAATTTCTCCGCCCTTAAACCCGGCGCCCAGCGCCACTGCCGTAAATAAGATTTTCAGAAGAAACGCATACATGGGAACGGCTTCCCCCTCAAAGCACCGCTCAATCAGAGCCATTCCGCTTCCGTTATAGGTTCTGTCTGAAAATATCAGTGTCAGAAGAATAAACAATCCGCTTCCGGCCAGAATCCGCAGGAACGGATTGGGCAGATATTTCCGGTACAGCTGGCCGCTTTTATGAAGGCTGATGCAAAGAACAATGCCCACACAGGCGCAGAGAATGCCTAACAGTACGGACAGACCTGCTCCGTACAGGCCGAATTCCGGGATCTGCCCCACAGAAAAAGCTTCTGCCTTCAGTCCGAACCGGGAGGAAAGAGCCGCCCCGAGAAAAGCGGAAAATACACAGGGAACCAGAGCCGCATAGTACATGACGCCAATGCTGATTACCTCCATGGCAAAGACAGCAGCTGCCAGAGGCGTTCCGAAAAGAGCCGCAAAGCCTGCGCTCATTCCGCACATCACCGCCACTTTTTTATCCTTCTCGTCCAGCTTCATCACCTTTCCGATCAGGTTTCCCAGGCTTCCCCCCAGCTGAAGAGCCGCCCCTTCCCGTCCCAGAGAAGCGCTGACACAGTGGCTTAATATCGTAGAAATGAAGATCAGCGGCGCAGTTGCAAAGGTCACCTCTTCATTGGCAGAAACAGCCTCGATTACCATGTCCGTTCCACGGTTTTTTTCCTCATGGCAGACACGGTACAGCCAGACGATCAGAACGCCGGCCGCCGGCATGAGAAATACTGTCCAGGGATATCGGTTCCACATCCTGGTTGCCCAGGCCACTCCGTGCCCGAACACCGTTCCCACTGCTCCGACAGCAAGGCCAATCACAACCGAAATCAGGGTCCATTTCACAAAATAATGTATATTCACCGCCAGCGGCGCGGTCCTCGTATCCTCGCTCATCTCAGATAACCCCCATTTTCCTTTCAGCAGAATCAGTCACTGTATACGCCTTTTGATTTTACAAGCTTGGGACGGTAGCCCTCATCATTTAAGGCCTGGACAATTCTGTTTTTGTGCTCTGTGCCCTCTGCCTCAAGGGTAATCCTAAGCTCCACCGCTGCATTTCTGTTAATGCTGATAAACTGATTGTGCTCCAGCTTGATTACATTTCCCTTTTCCTCTGCCAGGAGAGAAGAAACCTTGGCCAGCTCACCGGGTTTATCCGGAAGCAGCACAGATACGGTAAAGATTCGATCTCTCTGAATGAGTCCGTGCTGAACAACAGAGGACATGGTAATCACATCCATATTTCCGCCGCTTAAAATAGATACAATCTTTTTCTTTTTTACATTCAGATGCTTCAGTGCAGCCACGGTAAGCAGTCCGGAATTCTCCACGATCATTTTGTGGTTCTCCACCATATCCAGGAATGCTACAATCAGCTCAGAATCCTCTACGGTAATGATCTCGTCCACATTCTGCCGGATGTAGGGGAAGAGCTTTTCTCCGGGGCGTTTTACAGCCGTACCGTCTGCAATGGTGTTTACATCAGAAAGAGCGACTACATGACCGGCTTTTAAGGATTCCTGCATACAGTTTGCGCCTGCAGGCTCTACGCCGATCACGCGGATCTTGGGATTCAGAAGCTTGGCAAGGGTGGAAACGCCTGTGCAGAGTCCGCCGCCACCGATGGGAACCAGAATGTAGTCTACTGTCGGCAGCTCCTTGATAATTTCCATGGCAATGGTTCCCTGACCGGTTGCCACATCCAGGTCATCAAAGGGATGGACAAAGGTATATCCATTTTCACTTGCCAGCTGGTAGGCATAGGCGCAGGCCTCATCAAAAACGTTGCCGTACAGAACCACCTCAGCGCCATAGCTTCTGGTGCGGTTTACTTTAATTAACGGTGTGGTTGTGGGCATTACGATTACAGCGCGGATTCCGGCCAGCTTGGCGGCATAGGCCACGCCCTGGGCATGGTTTCCTGCAGAAGCAGTAATCAGTCCTCTCTTCTTTTCCTCCTCAGAAAGGGTGCTGATTTTGTAATAAGCTCCCCGCACCTTGTAGGCGCCGGTATACTGCATATTTTCCGGTTTGAAATAAACCTTGTTTCCTGTAATGGAGGAATAATATTCACTGAAGACCAGCTTTGTTTCCTGGGTAACCTTTTTTACCTCTTCTGTGGCGTCTTCAAATTTCTCCAGAGTCATTTTTTCGTCATCCTGTCCGTTTTCTAATAACTCCATGTTCTCTGTGTTTTCCATGTCTTTTGTCCTCTCTCCCTCTGTCCTTCTCTTTCTATCAGTCCTGTTTCACATCAAACAGGGCATTGACAAAATCTGTAGAATTGAATTTCTGCAGATCATCAATCTTTTCGCCTACGCCGACATATTTAACCGGCAGTCCCAGCTCTGCCTGAATTGCCACTGCAATTCCGCCCTTTGCCGTTCCATCCAGCTTTGTCAGAATAATGCCTGTAATATCAGCTACCTCCATAAACTGCTTTGCCTGAACAAGAGCATTCTGTCCTGTTGTTCCGTCCAGCACAACCAGGGTTTCCCGGTAGGCATCCGGATACTCTTTTTCAATAATCCGGTTGATTTTGCGCAGCTCCTCCATCAGGTTTTTCTTATTGTGGAGACGTCCGGCTGTATCGCAGATCAGAACGTCGGCTCTGCGTGATTTGGCTGCTGCCACTGCATCATAGATCACTGCCGCCGGATCAGATCCCTCCTGCTGGGCAATAATCTCCACACCGGCCCGGTTTGCCCACTCCGTCAGCTGCTCAATTGCTGCTGCACGGAAGGTATCGGCCGCTGCCAGAACCACCTTTTTGCCCTCGTCCTTCAGCTGTCCGGCAAGTTTTCCCACAGAAGTGGTTTTTCCTACTCCGTTTACGCCGATTACCAAAACAACAGACTGGCGGTTTTCAAACTCATAGGCATTTTCTCCCAGATCCATCTGGCTTCGGATAGAATCAATCAGAAGCTGCTTGCACTGGGACGGCTCCTTGATATGCTGCTCCTTCACCTTTTTTCTCAGATCCTCCATAATCGTCATGGTAGTCTGAATTCCGATATCTCCCATAATCAGAGTTTCTTCCAGCTCCTCATAAAAATCATCGTCAATGGCTGAAAACCCGCTGAAAATAGAATCAATGCCTGATACAATATTTTCTCTTGTTTTATTCAGGCCCTCTACCAGCCGGCTGAAAAAACCTTTCTTCTTCTCTTCCATGTCGTTCTCCTTCCTATTCCCTTTCGGCATGCTGACCGGTGTATTTTCTTTGCTGTCCCCGGTCTTCCTTATCCGGCTTTTTCCTTTTCCTCACACAGCCCTACTCATCCAACTGATCCTCAATCAAATTAACAGATACCAGGGTGGATACTCCCTTTTCCTGCATGGTAATTCCGTAAAGCCGATCCGAAGCCACCATGGTTCCTCTCCGGTGGGTGATAACAATAAACTGCGTGTGTTTTGTCAGTTTATGAAGATATCCGGCGTACCGGTCCACATTCGAGTCATCCAGGGCCGCCTCAATCTCATCCAGAAGACAAAACGGGGACGGCTTCAGATTCTGAATGGCAAAGAGCAGAGAAATCGCTGTCAGAGCCTTTTCTCCTCCGGAAAGCTGCATCATATTCTGCAGCTTTTTGCCCGGCGGCTGGGCTATAATCTGGATTCCCGCTTCCAGAATATCTTCATCCTCCTGTAAATCCAGGGTTCCATGGCCTCCTCCGAACAGTTCCCGGAATACCCGGTCAAATTCCTGGCGGATTTCCCGGAATTTCTCCTGGAACTGACGGCGCATTCCCGTATCCAGCTCCTCGATAATCTGCAGCAGAGCCGCCTCCGCCTGAACCAGATCCTCATGCTGATTTTTCATAAACTCATACCGCTCAGAAATCTCGCGATAATCCTCAATGGCATTCACATTTACATTGCCCAGCGCACGAATGGATGTTTTTAACTGCTCAATGCCCTTTTTGACATCAGCCAGAACCGTAAGATCCGGATTTTTCAAGGGAAGCGCCGTACTGTAAGTCAGCTCATACTCATTCCACATATAATTGATCTGGTTTTCCTGCTTTTCCTCCAGCTTTTCCTTCTGCCCCTGAAGCCGGTACAGCTCCTTGTCCAGCTGTCCTGTTCTTTCAGACAGCTCTTCTCTTCGGCTGAAAAATGCTTTCTGGCGACTGGCCTTTTCTTCTTTTAAGGAGCTGCGGCTTTCCACATTTTTTTCCAGCTGTTCCTTTTCTTCCTCTGCGTGAACGATTTCTTCTTTTAAACGTTCGATCTCCTTCTGTCTTGCAGATACCGCCTCTCCGGAGGCAGAGCTTCCGGCTTCCAGTTCTTCCTTCTCCTCCCTGAGCTTCTTCAGCTCTGTCTCGACACGGCGGATATTCTCCTTTACAAAATCGACCTTTTGTTTCAGGGCCGCAGCCTCCAGACGGATTTCCTCCAGCCCCTTTGCAGCCTCTTCCCTGTTTTTCCGATCCTCGTCCATCCAGACCGCCATCTGCTCAATCTGGCTGTTTGTTTCCTCGTTCTGTGAGGTCAGCTGTGCAGCAGCCTCCTCCAGCTTTTTCTTTGTTTCCTCAATTTCCCGCAGCTGAGTCTCCAGCTGACGGTTTTCCAGATTCAGATCCTGATAGGATTCCCGGATTTCTTCTTTTTTATCCTCCAGCCGGCTGACGTTCATCTGATGGGTATTCTGTACCAGAGAAACCTGATGGCGCCGGTTCTTCAAATCCTCCAGCTCCTCCTGCTTCTCTGTCATCAGTCCCTCATTGAGCTTTCGCTCTTTTTCAATACTGTCTGCTGCAGCCATTGCCTGCCGGCAGGCTTCCTCCAGCTCTTCAATCTCCCTTTTTCTTCCCAGAAGATTGCTGGAGTTTTTAAATGCACCGCCGGTCATGGAACCGCCTGCACTTAAAAGTTCTCCTTCCAGTGTAACAATCCGCAGCGTATATTTATACTTTTTTGCCAGAGCAATGGCATGGTCAATGGTATCAGCCACCACAACTCTGCCCAACAGGTATTTTGCAAGAACCTGGTATTCCGGTTTTACATGAACCAGCTCACTGGCCAGTCCGATAACCCCCGGCTCCTTCAGCGCCTCCGGTCTGGAAAAACCGCTTCCGCCTCCGATACTGGTCAGCGGAAGAAAGGTAACTCTGCCGTAACGGTTTTTCTTCAGATATTCAATCAGCTGTTTGGCCGTCTGCTCGGAATCTGTTACCACATTCTGAATGCTTCCGCCCAGAGCCGTCTCAATCGCTGTCTCATATTCCTTCTCTGTTGTCACAAGATCAGCCACAACACCGCGGATTCCGCGAACCCGATCCCGGACCTCCATCACCCGCCGGATGCTGTTTCCGTAGCCCTCATACCGTTCTGCCAGATTCCGCAGAGATTCCAGCCTTGTGGAAGCGGTGTGGTATTCATGCTGACGGTCATTTAAATTCTTGTTCAGACGCCGCACTTCCTGTTCATAGAAAGCCAGCTGCTCCTCACATTCTGTCTGGGCGGCTGCCAGAGCTTCCTGCTCCTCCCGGGCCTTTTCCAGTTTTTTCAAGGCTTCCTGAAGCTGCTCATCCTGAACAGACTCGTCACTTTTGAACTTGAGAATTTTCTGGGCAACCTCGGAACGCCGCACCTGAACCTGCTCCAGCATAGTCTCATACCGCTGCTGCTTTGCAGTGAGAGACGCTTTTTCATTCAGCCCGGCAATAATACTGCTTTTTGCCTCCTCCAGCTTCTGATCCAGAAGCATCAGCTGCTCATCCCTGTGCATCAGTCCGGCTTCCGCTTCCTCCTGACGTTTCCGGCTTGTCTCCTCCTCTGAAGCAATTCCGGCGTGTTCCTCCCGGTACAGGGCAATCTGGCTGTTTTTTTCTTCCGTATCCCGGGCAATCGCCTGAATCCGGGAGCGGATATGCTCCGCATGCATCCGTTCGCTGTTGATCTGTTCCAGGATAACATTAATCTGTCCTTCCAGGCTTCCTTTGCGCATCTCCGCCTGGTTTAATTTCCCTCTTTCCTCAAGAATCTCCGCATCCAGTCCGGCGATTTCCTGCTCCAGCTGCTGGTATTCATTTTTTAATGTATCTGACTGAGCCATGGTTTCCTTCAGATCCCCGGAAACAATCGCCTCTTTTTTCTCCAGCTCTCCCAATTGGCTGCGAAGGACTTCGGACTCCATGAGAAACAAATTTACGTCATAAGTCTTCAGTTCCTCTTTCAGACTTAAATATTTTCTTGCCGTCTCCGACTGGCGGGCAAGAGGTCCTACCTGTTTTTCCAGTTCTGTAAGAATATCCGTCACACGGACCAGATTCTGTTTTTCATCCTCCAGCTTTTTCTGGGCAATCGCCTTTCGCCGTTTGAATTTTACAATTCCGGCCGCCTCGTCAAACAGCTCCCGCCGCTCCTCCGGCTTACCGCTTAAAATCTTGTCAATCTGGCCCTGTCCGATAATGGAATAGCCTTCTTTTCCGATTCCGGTATCATAGAACAGCTCATTAATATCCTTCAGCCTGCAGGCACTGCCGTTAATCCGGTATTCACTTTCGCCGGAGCGGTAAAGACGCCGGGAAACCGTAACCTCATCATAGTCAATAGAAAGCTGATGATCGGAATTATCCAGGGTAATGGCTACATAGGCAAAGCCCTGTGGTTTTCGCATTTCCGTACCGGCAAAAATAACATCCTGCATGGAGCCGCCCCTCAGCTGCTTTACCCTCTGCTCTCCCAGCACCCACCGGACAGCATCAGCAACATTGCTTTTTCCGCTTCCGTTTGGTCCTACAATTCCTGTAATTCCATTGTGAAACTCAAAAAGAATCTTGTTTGCAAAGGACTTAAACCCCTGTATTTCAATACTTTTTAGATACATACCTCTTCCCTCAGCTTCAGAATTCCCCGGTAGGCAGCAACAGCCTCTGCAGACTTTTTCGTCCGGCCGCTGCCCCGTCCGATTTCCTTTGTGCCGAGAAGCGCACGAACCTCAAAGGTCTTATTGTGATCCGGCCCTTCCTCCTTTAAAATCTCATACTCCAGAGGTTCCTCGTAGGAAGCCTGCACGATTTCCTGCAGGATAGTCTTGCTATCATAAAAGAGCTGTTTGTGCTCAATATCATTTAAAATAAAACGGTGAATAAACTCTTTTGCACTAGCAAAACCACCATCCAGATAGATTGCGCCGATCAGCGCCTCCATGGCATCAGAAACAACAGAATTCCGTTCTCTTCCTCCGGTTGCCTCTTCTCCTTTTCCCAAAAGCAGATAAGAGCCCAGATGAATATCAGCAGCACAGTAAGCCAGCGTCGGCTCGCACACAATGCTTGCACGGATTTTCGTCAGTTCTCCCTCCGGCTTGTCCGGATACTTGTGGTATAAAAAATCGCTGGATACCAGCTCCAGCACAGCATCTCCCAGAAACTCCAGTC
Source organism: uncultured Clostridium sp. (assembly GCA_900540335.1). Lineage (GTDB taxonomy): Bacteria > Bacillota > Clostridia > Lachnospirales > Lachnospiraceae > Brotaphodocola. The sequence goes on from UQFC01000015.1 coordinate 36,053, forward strand.
TTTCGTTGCACTGTTTTTTTGCCATTCTGTGTTCATTGGCATAAGAGCTGTGAGTCAGTGCACGGCAAAACAGTTCTTTATCCCGGAATTCATAACCGGTAATTTCCTGCAGTTCATTTAAATCACGATTCATAATTTCCTGCATTCTCCTTCCTAATAACAGACAGTACGCCGCTTTTTTCCACGCATCTGCCTTTTTTTCTTTTCAGGTATTCATAAAAAGGGGCGCGCAGATATCTGCGTCAGCCCCTTCGCTTTCCCCTGGCAACCTTTAGTTCATTGCACTTTTAATCTGCTCTACAGCATCTCCTACTGTAGCGATCTGCTCGGAAGCCTCAGACGGAATCTCAATGTCAAAAGCCTCCTCGATGCCCATAACAATCTGGGCAATGTCCAGAGAATCTGCTCCCAGATCCTCCACAAAGGAGGTATCCAGAGTAATATCATCTGTCTCCACATTCATAACCTCTGCAATGATTTCCTGTAACTTTTCAAATTCCATAAGTCCCTCTCCTGTCCTTATTATTTTTCCGCCTGTTCTTTGGCATCCAGGCTTTCCTTGATTTTTTCATTGATCCCCTGTTCTTTAAAGGTCACACACTGAATAATGGAATTGCAGACCTCACCGGCCTTTGCATTTCCATGGGTTTTCACCACAAGACCCTTCAGTCCCAGAAGGGGCGCTCCGCCATACTGGGAAGCGTCAAAACGTTTCAGAGTTTCCTTTAAAGCAGGCTTCACAAGCAGCGCGCCCAGCTTGCTCCTGAAGGAGCTCATCATTCCCTTTTTCACCATGCTGATCAGTGTGGCTCCGGTGCCTTCATACAGCTTTAAAATAACATTTCCGGTAAAAGCCTCACATACAATCACGTCTGCTCCTCCATGAGGGATCTCTCTGGCCTCAATGCTTCCGGTAAAGTTCAGATCCTCACATGCCTTTAACAAAGGAAAGGTCTCCTTCACCAGGGCGTTGCCCTTTTCCTCTTCCGCACCGACATTAACGATTCCCACTCTGGGTCTGGTAATACCTATTACATGTTCCATGTAAATAGAACCCATCCGTGCAAACTGGACCAGATGAGATGGTCTGGCATCCACATTGGCACCGCTGTCAAGAAGAAGGGATACCCCCTTTTCTGTCGGAATCAGCGCGCCGAAGGGAGCCCGCTCCACACCCTTGATCCTGCCGACAATCATCTGTCCGCCAACTAAAACCGCTCCGGAATTTCCTGCAGAAACGAAAGCATCTGCCTCACCCTTTTTTACCAGGTTCATTCCTACAACAATAGAAGAATCCTTTTTGCGGCGAATGGCGTTCACCGGAGGCTCGTCCGTAGCTATGATCTCTGAGGCAGGGATTATTGTAATCCGGTCCTGGGAGACGCTGTACTTCTCCAGCTCCTTTCTCACCACTTCCTCCTGTCCTGTGAGAAGCACCTGAATATCGCTTCTTTGGGACACTGCATCCACTGCACCCTTTACAATCTCGCCCGGGGCATTGTCGCCGCCCATGGCGTCCACAGCTATCCTAATCATTTACGTATCTCCTTTCCGGTGTCTGCCGGTAACTCTATTCCTTAACTAATATACTAAATTATGGTATATAAATCAATATATATTTTCATATATTGATTATAAAAAAAAGAATATAAATATCATGTCGATTCATATTCTATTATTCAAATAATTTATTTTCATCTCCAGAGCAATAGCCACCGCCTACTT
>UQFC01000016.1 GCA_900540335.1 uncultured Clostridium sp.
CCTCTAATTGTGGATAACTCTCGTTATTTTCATTTTTTTGTTTCGCAATTACCTATAATTTTCAGTCTGACGCTTCTTCCTTAGTACCGCCTCTCTGCAGTAACTGTCATGGGATATACCAAATCAGAACCGCCTGTCAGATTTCCTACAAAGCCGGGAGAAAAAAATACATGCTTTCCATAAAAATCTCCCTGAATCCGTATCTGATAGACACAGCGGCGCATACGGAAGCTGTCCTGCCCCTGTCTCAGATTCATCTGAATCAAATCCATCATCCTAAACTCCTGGAGTACGATATTACTCATAAATAAAAGTATTTTCAGCCAGGATAAATAAGAAAGCCCTGTATCACATTCCCCCGTCCCGACAACATGCTCCTTCCCCATTGACAAAAGCTGTTCCAGTTCCAGCTGCCAGTCTGTTTTCGCTTTTAGCAGAGGAATTTTCTTTCCAGCCAAAAGTCCTCTGACATCCATAAGGGATTCTCCCAGGGCCCACACAGACATTACAAAAAATGTCGTAATCATAAGAAGCGGTGTCAGAGCCCCCACTCCTGTAATGGTCATTGCCAGTCCTCTTGCCTCCGCTCTTTTCTGAGGATCTGTCAGAATATGCACCAGATTCATTCCTTCCCGGACAGCCAGAAGTCTGTGAACCGCATCAGAAAGATTTTCACGATCCGATTCCTTTCCTCCCAGAAAATACTCCATTTCATAGGCAAGAACCGTTTCCGTCTCCTGCTGCCCGGCCTCCTGCTGTTCCTCTTCTTCTAAAAAATTTTTAAAATGCATTCCGCAGTATTCGTCGATCAGAAGATGATCTAAAAAATTCACTGTTCTGACAGTCTCCGGTTTCATATCCCGGTGAGACGGCACCTCCTCCAGCTCAGAAGCCCGATTAGAAATCTCCTTTCCTTCTGGTACCACCAGTTTCAAAAATCCATCCTGATACATGGATGATACCTGTTCCAGCCAGCCTTCCTTTTCCTTGTCCTTTACCCCATGAACAAAAGAAAGCTTCTGTATGGAAAGAGAACCGAACCCGTGTTCCACCGGCGACCACAAAGCATCCAGATCCGGGCCTTCGCCCCCCTCTTCCTCGTCATCTTCCCACTCGTCAATGATTTCTTCTACTTCGTAAGATTCCTCAATCAGATGGTTCAGCTCCACAATCATCTGCTTTGACCAGGGCTCCAGTGCTTCTATCTCCTGTCTTCGTTCCCCGTCTGCATTTACATAAGATTCATACTGCTGAATTTCCTCTTCCAGAAGTCCCTGGATCTCCTCCCCGCAGTCTCCGCTTTCCTTTTCATATTTTGCTCTGCTGATTTCCATCCCCTTTGCCAGATCATCCGCCTTCCTCCGGTAGCTCCTTACCAGCCCCGGTATCTGTTCCAGCTTTCTGATCATTTTTTCTGCCGCTCTCCGAAAGTCCGAGCCGTCATAGCTGTTTAATGCAGACATTCCGCTGTTTTTCAGTTTCTGCTGTTCTTCCAGATTTTCACTGATTGCCTCCAGGGATTTTTCCAGCTTCAGAGCCTCCCGGGCATGTCCCCGATAGCTCTCCGCCATATTTTTCACAGATGCCGCTTCCTTTGCACTGTTCCACAACCCCTGTACCGTATCTGCATCAAAATCCATATGCCAGATTCCAAACTTCATATAGTCCAGAACCTCTTTTTCAAAATAAACGCCCTGTCCTTCCGTCGCCCTTATAATTTCCTCTGCCTGTGCCCCTGTATACTGAATCGGATACCAGTTTTCCATTTCCAGATACGGAAGAATAAATCCCCCAAAAGCATCTGTCACATCTTCCGGAGTATCATATTCTGCAAACAGAACCCGGTAAGTATCCCAAAGCTTCCGATGATACTGACTGAATACTGAATCCATCGCTGATGAAGCTGCCGTCTGCAGATACCAGCGGGCTCCTGCTGTCCTTGCAGACTCCAGAAGCACACAGAAAAAAGCAAACATACACATCATAATCAGGCTGAAAAATACCGTTATCTGCCCGTCCGCCGTTCTTCTCATTCTGTCCCTGCTCTTCCCGCTGTGTTTTTATCAGTAAACTTCTTTTGACTGCTTGTCTATTTCGTTAAAAATATTATTTAACAGCTCCGTAATCTGGGATTTGAAAATAATCACCAGTCCAATCAGAACCACCAGAATCAAAACGATTTCAATTACGCCAACCCCATCCTCCTGATAGAAAAATTCACAGATTTCATTTCTCAACATATTGGTATCCTCCTTATCCCATTGTCATCATAGCCGGAGCCATGATCATTACCATTACAATACCAAGCATCAAAAATAACGGTGCAAGCAGCTTTGTTCCTGCCTCCTCTCCCATACGGCGGGCCAGGTTTTTTCTCATTTCAAAAGCATCCTCCATTTCGGTCCTGAGTATGGTTCTCAAGTTTTTTGTTCCAGCCTTTCTGTTCTGCTCCAAAACACTGCTCAGTTTCAAGTAAGGCTGAAGCTTGCATCTGCGGCCAAATTCTCTGTAGGCAGTCCCCTCCGGCATTCCGTTCACCAGCTGGTAATATGTGCGGCACATTTCCTCTCCTGCCGCCTGACGTTTCTGCTTTCCCGTTTCTCTTGCGTGTTCATAATCCTTCACCATCCTTTCCCATGCACTGCGGATCGTCATTCCTGCCCCGACCAGAATCATCAGCTTTGATACAAGTTCGGCATAATCCAGAAGCAGCTCCTTCTCCCGGAGTTTCTCCGCCTCCTTTTCAGCCTCTCTTTCCCGGATTACCAGCAAAAATGCAAGAAAAATCCCCAAAAAAGGCAGCGCTATATAATTCTCTTTCTTTTCCCTGCGATAGGAAATCTCCCTGCCTTCTACCCGCTCCGGAAGAACCAGATATTCGTCTGTCTTCTGTTCTTCATTCCTTCTCTCTATCTCCCGCTGGAGTCCTGCCAGAATCTGCTCATCCGGAGACAGGGTTTTTGGAACCAAACGGACAGGAACCTGAAAATCTGCATGATAACCGTCCACAGACAGCCTGGCAGAAAGAATCACCTGTCTGGGACTTTCCGTCGGTTTCATAATTTTTCCCATGGAGGAAAGCAGTTCCGGTTCCAGGGACTGCCATCGGACAGCAATTCCTGTCGTTTTATCCCTGGAAATCAAATCCAGATCGGATTCCACCTCTGTCAACGATCGATTTTCTCCCCGGATTCTGTCCTCAATATCATCCATCAGGTGATAAAAGGCCTCCATCGCTTCCTCCTGTGTATACGCTCTGGGGCTGACCTGAACTGTAACAGGAACAGCCTTCTGAGCCATTCCGTCTACCAGCAGCTCATACTGTTCCTCAAGTCCCGCATATCCATCCCTGAGAATCCTGTTTCCCGGCAGGCTTTCTGATGCTCTGCTGCCGGAAATTACCAGAACTCCATAAAGTACAATACTTCCTGCAATGCAGGCAGTCGGCAGAATCCACTGCTTTTTTCTGTCCACCAAAGCTTTCCTTCCTCCTTTTTCAGGCAGCCTATATGCGGATATCAAGGATTCTTCTGGATAAAACCACTGAAATCAAATATCCTGTCATACACCCGGTCATTAAAATTCTCCCCAGACCTGTTTCATACATCTGTGAGAAAAAACCGGGAGAGGAGCCTTCTACATAAAACACAATCAGAAATGGTATCATCCCCATGATTCTCTGTTCAAACTGCCGTGATGCCGTCATTGTCCGGATTTCCTCCCTCACCTGCATTTTATCCCGGATCACCTCTGCTGTATGCCGCATAATCCCGCTTAAATCTCCGCCGCTGCGCTTGGCTACAGAAAATACCTCAGAAAAATTTTTCACATCCTCCAAACCGCTTCTCTCTGCAAAATCATTCAACACCTCCTCAATGGTCCTGTTTGTTTTCAGCTGAGCCATCATATAGGAAAATTCTCCTGTAATCAGTCCGTTTTCCCCGTAAAGCATGGACAATTCCTCCCTGCTCACTACCAGAGCATTTTCCATCGCATAGCCGGAACTTAAAGCAGATGCCAGAATCACCATACTCTCCTTAAACTGAGCTGCCAGAAGATCCATTCTTCTGTTTTTCAGTCTCTTTTTTTCCGAGACAAGCGCCACAGTCACGCCAACAGGAACCATCATCCAGAATACTTTCATGCTTCTGTAAAAAACTGCTGCAAACAGGCCGCACACAGCCATCCCCTTTCCTGCCGCCCGAAGCCGTTCTGCCCCTGTCATCCTGTATTCCTCATACCGGATAACCTGCTGCTTTGAGTTTTTCCACTGACTGCAGGGTTCCTGTTTTGACAAGCTTCCCCCTGACCCTTCCTGTTTTCCTTTCCTCATCGGCACTTCCCTCCTCTTCCTGAAAACGAAACAGAGAATTCAGCTGGATGATGCCATTCTCCACAGCTCCTACCTCAGCAATCTCCAGAACCCGCCGGCTTTTATCCCGCAGGCGTCCTAAATGAACCAGAATATCAATCGCCGAGGAAATCTGGCTCCGCACTGCCGCCAGCGGCAAATCCGCCCCCATAAGCGTCATGGTTTCCAGTCTGGAAAGCATATCTCTGGGACTGTTTCCATGACCGGTAGACAAACTGCCCGCATGTCCTGTATTCAACGCCTGAAGCATATCCAGACATTCCTTTCCCCTCACTTCACCTACAATAATCCGATCCGGCCTCATTCTCAAAGCCGCTCGAATCAAATCGCTGATTTCAATGGCTCCCTCCCCCTCTCCATTGGCATTCCTGGTTTCCAGGCGAACCAGATTCGGAACCTGCCGAATCTGCAGCTCCGCCGAATCCTCAATCGTGATTACCCTCTCTGTGTTCGGAATAAACCCTGACATGGCATTGAGAAAGGTGGTCTTTCCGGAGCCCGTTCCGCCGCAGATAAACAGGTTATAGCCTGCCTGTACCAGATTTTTCAGAAACTGCGCCGCTTCCTCTGTCAAAGAGCCAATGGCAACCAGCTTCTCTGCTGTAATCGGATCCGGGAATTTCCGGATTGTCACAACAGGACCGTCCAAAGCAACCGGCGGCAAAACCACATGAACTCTGGAACCGTCCTCCAGCCTTGCATCTGCAATCGGGTGCGCTACATTCACAGCCCTGTTAATACGGCTGACTATCTGCTGAATCAGATCCTCCAGTTCCTCTACCTGATCGAATGTCCTGTCCCACTGACTGATTCTCCCGTTTTTCTCTACAAAAATCCGGTCCTTTCCGTTAACCATAATCTCCGTTACTTCCGGATCATCCACCAACTCCTGAAGAATATCGAGCCGCCGGAAACTGTCGTAAAGTCTTGCCTTCAATTCCAGGCGCCGCCTCAAAGGCAGATACTGCCGCCTGCCTTCTCTGCGGATTGCCTGATCAATACACTCCTGCAGATTCTCCTCCTCGATCTGGTTGATTCCCTGAAGTTCCATCCGGATCTCCTGCTTCAGACGTTCCTGCACAGTCCGGCCTTCTCCCTGCCTGTCCCCTTCCGGCTTTGGTACTATTTCCAGTTAAGACTCCTCCCTTCCTGATTCTCCCCGTCCGGTAAGACTGCGCACAAAATCTCCCATTTCTCCCCACAAAAGCTGTTCCAGATAATGTCCCTGCTGAACAAGATTTTTCTGATACGGCAGGCGGATTTTCCGAATCCGCTCAAGAAGCCGGCCATATCCGGAAGCTTCTATGTATTTTTGCCACTGCTCCAGCTTTACCAGAGAAACCGGATCTTCCTGAACCGGAGTGTATATTACATCGCACAGAGATAAAAACTGCTCTGTTCCCCAGAAAAAATGTCCCAGGTCTGCCACAATCGTGTCATAAATTCCTTCTGATGCAATCAAATCAATCAGACCGGCCAGTTCCTCTCCCTTCATGTATGCAAAATCCTCTGCATATTCCACAGGAGGAACATAATCCAGATCGCCCCAGCTGTAGGTCACCCCGCGCAGGCGAAGATGGCTGTATTCTCCCTGTCTGTAATAATAGAGCAGATCTGACAAACCGCCTTCATATTCCGTTCCCGTAAGGGCAGACAGTGCGCAGCACTCTTCCAACGTCAGAAAAAGCACCTTGCTGCTTCGGGCCAGATCCTGCCCCAACGTAAATGCAAATGCCGTTTTTCCGCATCTTCCAACAGGGGAATAAACGCCGATTATCCTGCTTCTCTGTCCTCCGGCTGCCATCCGCACCGGCTGCTCCTTTACCTGATAGCAGGACATGACTTCCCTTAATACACTGTCTGTAGCCTGATATTTGTAAACAGTTTTCGCCTCCTTTCCCGGAAATTCCGTTTCTCCCAAGCGAATCACCTGTCCGGCCCTGATTCCTTCCAGCGCTTCTGCCTCCACCTCATCGCCAACCAGAAGCATCTCTATTCTCTGCTGCTCGGAAAACGCCCGCAGGCGGGCCAGGCTGGTAAATGCCACAGCGTGAAATGCCGCCTCCTTTTGATTTACAAACTCTGCAAACCGATCCGCATAAAAAGGGTCTTCGTCATACACCGCCATAATCCGTTTCATAAAACATATCCTCCAAGTCTGACTGCAGCCGTTCCAAACAGATAGAGATATCCCCCGGCTGACAGACATGCCGCCAGAGGAATCCTGTGCCTGGCCTCCAGCCCTTTTAAATCATCATAGCTTAAACGGGTTTTCTGTCCCATCAGACTCTCTGCATAGCGAAACAGATAACCCATTCGCAGTCCGAAGCTTCTGTCCTTCCACATACGCCCCGCAGACCACAGTGCCCCCAGAAAAAGTCCGATCATCACTACAGACAAGCCGCCCCGAATGCCCAGAAACCCGCCTGTAACAGCTGCCAGTTTTCCATCTCCCGCCCCAATCATGCGGAAACAAAACAGCAAAAAGGATGGTATCAGAAAAAAAGCGGCTCCTGGAAAAAATGCGGTTCCTCTGCACAAAATACCTGCAGCCAGTCCGAAAACCAGCCACCAGTTATACACCTTTCCGTTCCTCAGATCTGTAATTCCCGCGCCTGTCAGAACGATACACAAGATGCACCTGGAAAATAATTCCTCAGACAGACTTCCCCCTCCTCTCTTCTAAATTTTCCTCTTAAAACTGTGTTGAAAATATTTTGCCGATTGGCTGATGCTTCCTTTTGCGAATAAAACAGCTCCGACACGGAAGCATAAATGAAATTTGAATCACACCGCCTGAACTGGCGTTGACTGTGCACTAATCATACCCAAAAATAACCAGGATGTCAATTCCATCCGGCCGCTTTTCGATCGTCAAATTTCGACTCTTTTCGACACCCCTCCAGATTTGAAATTTCTCCCGCATTTTTCGATTTTTCCTCCTAAAATCAACAAAATCATAAATAATATAAAAAAATCATAAACTTTTTATAAAAAAATTGTATTGACTTTTGTACATAAAAAACGTATCATGAAGACAAATGGAAAATTATTTTATGTTCGTACTATAAAAGGGGGAAATTTTATTTTTTATTCTTTCTTTTTCCCTTTTTCGCACTAATTTTCCAAAAATAATACCTTTTATCACAAAAAGGAAAGAAAAAGGAGGAATTTTCTTATGATGAAGTATCTGCAAAAACTTGGTAAAGCATTGATGCTTCCGGTAGCATGTCTTCCCATCTGCGGTATTCTGATGGGTATCGGATATGCACTCTGCCCGTCTACCATGCAGGGCGGTGAAGTAAATGGTCTCATAGAGATTATCGGCTTCTTTCTTGTAAAAGCAGGCGGTGCTCTGATTGACAACATGCACTGGCTGTTTGTTATCGGTGTTGCTGTCGGAATGACAGATGACCACGATGGTACTGCCGGACTGGCCGGCCTTGTTTCCTGGCTGATGATTACCAAGCTGTTAAATCCCGGCGTGGTAACCACCATTATGCCGTCTATCGCAGACAATGCCAACTCCATGCTGGCTTTCGGAAAAATTGAAAACGCATTTATCGGTATTATTGCCGGTCTGATTGGTGCTACCTGCTACAACAAATTTAAAAACACCCGTCTTCCCGATGCGCTTTCCTTCTTCTCCGGCAAGCGTTCTGTAGCTATTATTACTGCTGTTGTTTCCATCGTTGCTGCCGCAATCCTGCTCTTTGCATGGCCGCTTATCTTCGGCGGACTGGTTGCTCTGGGTAAAGGAATTGTAGGTATGGGAGCTGTAGGTGCAGGTATCTACGCATTCTTAAACAGACTTCTGATTCCTACCGGTCTGCATCACGCACTGAACAACGTATTCTGGTTTGACACCATCGGTCTGGGCGACCTGTCTAACTTCTGGGCAGGCAAAACCTCCGCTGATGTTACCTGGGATCTTGGTATGTACATGTCCGGATTCTTCCCGTGTATGATGTTCGGTATCCCCGGCGCTGCACTGGCAATGGTTCAGACTGCAAAAGATAACAAGAAAAAAATTGCCATCGGTCTTGTAGCCTCCGCAGCAGTCTGTGCATTTATCTGCGGCGTTACCGAGCCTTTCGAGTTTGGCTTTATGTTCCTTGCTCCGATGCTGTACGTTATCTACGCTCTGCTGTACGGTATTTTCACCACCATCACCGTACTTCTGGGCTTCCGTGCAGGCTTCTCCTTCTCCGCAGGTTTAACCGACCTGGTGTTCTCTGCTTCCCTTCCGGCAGCACAGAAAACCTGGCTGATTCTTCCTCTGGGTGCAGCTGCATTTGTAGTATTCTACCTGGTATTCCGGTTTGCTATTACTAAATTTGACTTAAAGACCCCGGGTCGTGAGGATGATGACGACGAACTGGATGCAAAGGCTGTTCTGGACACCAGCGATTTTGACGGTGTGGCAGCTATTATCCTGGAGGGTCTTGGCGGTAAAGAAAACGTTGTTTCTCTGGACAACTGCATTACCCGTCTTCGTCTGGAAGTTAAGGATCATACTCAGGTAAATGAGAAAAAGATCAAATCTGCAGGTATTGCAGGCGTTATCCGTCCCAGCAAGACTGCTGTTCAGGTTATTGTAGGCACCAAGGTACAGTTTGTAGCTGATGCCATGAAGAAAATGCTTTAATACATATCCTTTTCTATCTCTTTAACAGGAGGGCTGCATCTGCAGTTCTCCTGTTTTTATTTTCTCCGATTCGTCAGAAACCCTTCATTCTTTTGTGAATAATGTCTGATTTTATCCTTTTAATTGCCCTGTTTTTCGTTGACATGTTCAGAAAACCGTGCTAGAATGGCATTAGTTTAAATTTTTAAACCAAGGAGGATTATTATGGCAGACGGCAAGGATCTGGAACAGCAGTTTCATGACTGTATGCCCCTTTTCATTGCTCTTGGTGATGAAATGCGGCTTACCATCATACAAACACTGACCCACGCCGTCCGGACGGATCATCCGGAGGGACTGAATGTCAACGAGATTACACGGCAGACAAGTCTGTCCCGGCCTGCAATCTCCCATCACCTGAAAATATTAAAAGACTCCGGGCTTGTGGAGGTCCGCCGCCGGGGCACCTCCAACTATTACAGTCCCAGGCTTTTAAGCGCCACCCGCAGGCTGATGCAGATGGGCGCTCTCGTGGAAGATTTTTTCAGGCAGGACTGAGCACTTCCCCTTTCTGTATAGTTTTTCCATTTTCCGGTGATACTGAAACCGAAGCCAGATATTATCTGCAATCTACAAGCTTTGGAGGCAGCATCTTATGAAAACAAAATCAGGCTATCGGAACCGGCAGAGCACAGAGGCGTCTGATACACCGGAAAACCTGGAACTGAAAGCGGAAATTGACCGGACCAGACACCGGATGGAATCGGTTCGGAACCAGTTTGAGGAGGTGGTGGATCCCACCTTAATCGACTGTTATATTTATGAACTGAAGGCCGTTCAGCTGCGGTATCAGTTTCTGCTGCGGAGATTTAAGCTTCTGGAAAATTCTTAAACACCGCAGAATCAATACATCAGGAGGACTTTACTGAAGTTATGGTTACTTGGTATGAAAAAGCTGTATTTTATCACATGTATCCCCTGGGCATGACAGGGGCTCCCCTGGAAAATAATCCGGAGGCTCCTGTTGCCCATCGTTTTGAAGAACTGGACAAATGGATTCCCCATATGAAGGAATTAGGCTGCACCGCCCTTTATATCGGACCGCTGTTTGAATCCTCTTCCCATGGTTATGACACCCGGGATTATCGTCTGACCGATCGCCGGCTGGGGGACAACGAAGACTTTATCCAGTTTGTCACACTGTGTCATCAGGCCGGTATCCGGGTTGTGGTAGATGGAGTCTTTAACCATACGGGGCGGGAATTTTTTGCCTTCCGTGATATTCAGGAGAAACGGGAGCATTCCCCCTACTGCAGCTGGTATAAAGGAGTGAATTTCGGCTGGGACAGCCCCTTTCACGACGGCTTTGGCTATGAGGCATGGCAGGGCCATTACGAGCTTCCCTGCCTGAATCTGCAGAATCCGGAGGTAAAGCAGTATCTGTTTGATGTGATCCGCTTCTGGATTGACACCTTTGATATAGACGGAATCCGTCTGGACTGCGCCAATGTGATGGATTTCCAGTTTATGAAGGAGATGCGAGCAGCCACTGCCCCCATGAAAAAGGACTTCTGGCTGATGGGCGAAGTCATTCACGGAGAATACTCCCGCTGGGTCAATGATGAAATGCTTCATTCTGTGACCAATTACGAGCTGCACAAAAGCCTGTATTCCGGTCTGAACGATCACAACTTTTTTGAAATTGCCCACAATGTACGCCGCCTTCAGAATATCGGCGCCGGACTTTATACCTTCTTAGACAATCATGACGAAAACAGGATCGCCAGCAAATTAAGAGAAAAGGCTCATCTTCCTCTGGCCTGGATCCTGCTTTACACCCTTCCGGGTATTCCCTCTGTTTATTACGGAGATGAATGGGCCATGGAAGGCGTCCGCACCAGAGACAGCGATCGGGCCCTGCGTCCGGCTATCTCCATGGAAGACGGCCGGAAGCTGGATTGTGAGCTGACAAAACTGCTTCGCCTGCTGGGACAGATTCATACAGAACATGAATGTTTTCACGGCGGACAGTATCAGGAGCTTCTCCTGACCAACCGCCAGTACGCATTTTCACGGAAAAAAGAAAATTCGCTTATCGTTACCGCTGCCAACAGCGATGACGGAGAAAGCACACTTTCCATACCGGTCGGGATTTCTGCCGGTAAAGCTGTCAATCTGACAGACAGCACAATCATTCCATTTGAGAACGGAAGACTCACACTTACATTACCGGGCAACAGCGGCGCTGTCCTGGAAATCAGGGAGGATTAGGAATATGGCTGCCAATACAAAAAAAGGAACCGCTGCCACAGGCATCATATCAGAAATGGACCGATACCTGTTCGGACAGGGAACGCACTATGAGATCTACGAAAAGCTGGGCGCTCATCCCATGACACTGAACGGAACAAAGGGTGTTTATTTTGCAGTCTGGGCTCCCCATGCTGTTTCTGTCAGCCTGGTCGGCGATTTTAATAACTGGGATCCGGAATCTCATCCCATGACGCTTCTGGAAACCTCCGGAATCTATGAAATCTTCGTACCTGGTTTAAAGGAAGGCAGTCTGTACAAATTTGCCATTGCCACCCAGACCGGAAAGCTTCTGTTCAAGGCTGATCCCTATGCCAGAAGCGCTGAATTCCGTCCGGGAACCGCCTCTGTTGTAGCTTCCGACACCTCATATAAATGGTCCGATTCCGCCTGGCTGCAGAAACGCCGGACGACCAACCCGAGAGAAGCCGCCATGAGTATTTATGAGGTTCATCTGGGTTCCTGGCGCAAAAAGGACAGGGAAGAGAGAAACGGATTCTATACCTACCGGGAAGCTGCAGCAGAACTGGCTGAATACGTGAAGGACATGGGCTATACCCATGTAGAGCTGATGGGAATTGCCGAGCATCCCTTTGACGGTTCCTGGGGATACCAGGTGACAGGTTATTATGCTCCTACCTCCCGTTACGGAACCCCTGAGGATTTCCAGTATTTTGTCAACTACCTTCACAAAAAGGGAATCGGCGTGATTCTTGACTGGGTTCCCGCTCATTTCCCGCGGGATGCCCACGGACTGGCTGATTTTGACGGACAGGCTCTGTATGAATATGCGGATCCGCGCAAGGGAGAACATCCGGACTGGGGAACCAAGGTATTTGATTACGGAAAGCATGAGGTTTCCAATTTCCTCATTGCCAACGCGCTCTACTGGGTGGAGAAATTCCACGTAGACGGACTTCGCGTAGATGCGGTTGCCTCTATGCTGTATCTGGACTACGGCCGCAAGGACGGCGAATGGGTTGCCAACCGGTACGGCGGCAACCAGAACCTGGAAGCCATTGAATTTTTCCGCCATCTGAACAGCATTATGGCTTCCCGCGGAGAAGGCGCCATGGTGATTGCGGAGGAATCCACCGCATGGCCGCTGGTAACACACGATCCCAAAGACGGCGGTCTTGGCTTTACCTTTAAGTGGAACATGGGATGGATGCACGACTTCCTGGAATATATGAAGCTGGATCCCTATTTCCGCAAATTCAATCACAACAAGATGACCTTCGGTCTTACATATTTTAACAGCGAAAACTTTATTCTGGTGCTTTCCCATGATGAAGTGGTTCACTTAAAATGCTCCATGATCAATAAGATGCCGGGATATTTCCCTGATAAATTTGCCAACCTGAAGGCAGGATATACCTATATGATAGGACATCCCGGAAAAAAGCTTCTGTTTATGGGACAGGATTTCGGACAGCTCCACGAGTGGGATGAAAAGGTCAGCCTGGACTGGTATCTGACCGAGGAGGATCTCCACAGCGATCTTCAGAGCTATGTCCGGGATCTGCTGCATATTTACCAGAAGTATCCTGCTCTCTATGAGTCTGATGATGACTGGGACGGATTCCAGTGGATCAATGCCAACGATGGGGACAGGAGCATTTTCAGCTTTGTCCGCTATGCAAAAAACAAACGGAAGAGTCTGCTCTTTGTCTGCAACTTTACCCCCATGGATCGGCCGGATTACCGGGTAGGTGTTCCCAAACGGGGCAATTACACCCTTCTGCTGGATAACGGACACGGCGCTTATGCCCCGTCAGAATCCCCCGTTTTCCGGGCAGTCAAGAAGGAATGCGACGGTCAGCCCTTCTCTATCAACCTGCCTCTTACAGCCTACGGAACTGCAATTCTCCGTTTTTCCTAAGGCTTACAGGCATTTATCTTCCTCCCGCCGGATACCGCAGAAGCACCGGTAAAGGCGGCAGGATTTCATAAGAAAAAATAATTGTTAAAAAATTGTCAAAAAGTGAGTGACATTCTGAAACTTTTGTAGTAGAATAAGTATCGACCTGGTTGAATAATCAACACCAAAAAGGAAGGAGAGTTTCGTATGGCAAGAGAGTTAATATCCAAGAACGCGACCAAAAGTGTCTACCGTGATGGTGATATGGCAATTAAGGTTTTCTGCAAGGGTTTCCCGAAAGCAGAAGTACTGAATGAAGCACTTGTCAGTGCCCGTATCGAGGAAATCGGCGGTATCAATATCCCTGCTACCCTGAAGGTAGAAGTAGATGATGATGGCTGTTGGGCTATTTACAAGGAATTCATCAGCGGTAAGACACTCAAACAGCTTATGGATGAAAATCCGGACAAGCTGGACGAGTATCTGAATCAAATGGTTGACTTACAGTTGACGATTCATTCTAAGACCTGTCCATTACTGAACAAGTTAAAAGACAAAATGGCGCGGCAGATCTCTGAGATTGAGGAATTGAACCCTGTCAACCGCTACGATCTTCTCACCCGGCTGGACAGCACACCCAAGCACGTAAAACTGTGCCACGGTGATTTCCAGCCCGAAAACATTATCGTGAAGGAAGACGGCACCATGTATGTGCTGGACTGGGTTCACGCAACCCAGGGCAATGCCAGTGCTGATGTTGCCAGAACCTATCTGCTGTTCTGCCTGGACAACCAGGATACAGCAGACAAATACATGGATCTGTTCTGTAAAAAGACCGGTACCGACAAGCGATATGTACAGCAGTGGCTTCCTCTGGTAGCTGCCGCTCAGCTTACAAAAAAACGGCCGGAAGAAGCAGATCTGCTTCACAGCTGGCTGAATGTCTGCGATTATCAATAACCAGGTTGTTACAATCCGAGGTCTTGCCGATTGCGGCAGGACCTCTTTTGTTGTATACTGATATCTGCAGGAAAACATTTCCCCTGCGGTACGGACTATAGAAAAGGAGGAAATTTATGCAGACCATTTTAGTTTGTGATGACGATAAGGAAATTGTAGATGCCATAGATATTTACCTGACCGGGGAAGGATTTCAGGTTATCAAAGCATATGACGGCTATGACGCTCTGGCTCTTCTGGAAAAAAGCCATGTGGATCTGGTCATTCTGGATGTAATGATGCCGGGACTGGACGGAATACGAACCACTCTGAAAATAAGGGAAAACAGCAGCGTTCCTATTATTATTCTGTCCGCAAAATCTGAGGACACGGACAAGATTCTGGGACTGAATATTGGTGCAGACGATTATATTTCCAAGCCCTTCAATCCCCTGGAGCTGGTTGCCAGAGTCAAATCCCAGCTGCGCCGTTACACTCAGCTGGGCAATCTTAACCAGCAGACCAGCGATCAGATTTTTAAATGCGGCGGACTGATGATCAATGACGATACGAAAGAGGTATGGGTAGATGAAGAGCCCATCCGCCTGACTCCCATCGAATACAACATCCTGCTTCTCCTGGTGAAAAATGCAGGCAAGGTATTTTCCATTGATGAGATTTACGAACAGATCTGGAATGAGGAAGCTATCGGTGCAGACAATACTGTAGCAGTCCACATCCGGCATATCCGCGAAAAGATTGAAATCAACCCGCGGGAACCTCGCTACCTTAAGGTTGTCTGGGGCGTTGGCTATAAAATTGAAAAACAATAGGAGAAATTATGAAGCGGAAAACCTATTCTCTGCAGATCCGCAAAACTCTTGCTGTACTGCTCCACCTGATATTTCTGACTCTGACCATATCCAGCATCAGTTTTATGTATCTGCATACACGAATCGGAAGCGGAATAGGCTGGATTCTGGAACGGCAGTATGAGGACACACCTCAATTTCAGCAGCAGTTTCAGTCAGACCTGGATCTGATCTTCAAATACGTATCTTACCGGGATATTTTTGAAACTGACGGTTCGCTTGATCTTTCGAAAGAAATGTTTGCGGTGTCCCACGGTGACGGCCCGGAAATTATCTATACCCTGGAGGAGGTACTTCGCTACGCCAAAAGTCAGGGTTTTTACTTAAACGATCAATTTGAAGTCGTCAATGACCTTTTTATTTATGACAACGCCTCCACAACACGGGATCAGCGTGTCATCTGGAGGGCCTACGAGTCCAATCCGATTTTGACAGAGCCGGGAGACGCTTACTCCTCTCTGCTGGATCTGTCCCGGGAGGTGCTGGATTGCCTGAGCAGCTATTATACTGCCACATACCGTTTTATGGCCAATCCTTCCAACCTGTATTATTCCATTGCCTACCTGGACGGAGATATCCCGGATGTTATTTATACCAATGCTCCCGGCATCACCTCCCAGGAGCTGATGGGACTGGGGCGCTATTGCTCCCTGACCAGCGAGTCCATTATTATTGACACCAACCTGTCAGAAATTCCGAAAAACATTGCCACCTCCATGGAGCAGAATAATACCACGAATTCCGATCGCTACTATATTACAGTTGCTGTGGATACGGATTATCTGGCTGACGATCTTTATTCTGACCAGGCGATTGCCTACAGACATCTCAGGGGCAGATTTACAGAAGCCATTCTGGGACTGGCCCTTGGTATCATCGGATGCCTTGCAACTCTGTACTACCTGATTATTAACTCCGGTTACCGGACCGCAGATAAAACAGTTCCCTGTCTTCACGGCTTTGACGGAATTTCTACAGAAGCATGCCTGATTATGACCGGAATTTCTACTTTATTTGCTCTGTTTCTGGGAGAAAAAATCGGCTACCGGCTGATTCATCTTGTTACAGCAGAAGCAAACTGGAGATTTCTGGAACGGATGCTGCGGGCTGTTTTGATTTACGGCTGCTGCATGATCGGCGCATTCAGCCTTCTGCGGCGTTACAAATGCAGAACCTTGTGGAGCGGCAGCACCGCCTGCCAGTTAAAGAAAAACCTGGAGCTTTATTTTACAGACAGAAGCTTTTCCTGGCGGCTGCTCTGCGTTTACTCCGGTTTTATCGGAGGTCATATTCTTGTGCTGAGCCTGATAGCCATGGCCTTTCGTTTCCGCACTTATCCTGCTGCAAAGATCGCTCTTCTGCTTCTGACAGCAGGTCTTGGCATTCTGGATTATCTGGTCTTTCACAAGCTGTTCTGCATTTCCGGACAGCATGACCGGATTGCCGATGCCATTGAAAAAATTGCAGGCGGGGATACGGCTTACCAGATGGAGCTGCAGGGGCTTTCCGGAAAAGAGCTGCAGATGGGAAGAATGATCAACAGCATCGGAACCGGTCTGGAGCAGGCCCTTCAGGAGCAGGTAAAAAGTGAACGGCTGAAGGCGGATTTGATTACCAATGTATCTCATGATATCAAAACGCCTCTCACCTCGATTATTAATTATGTTGATTTGCTGAAACGGGAAAAACTTCCCGGAGAAAAGGTTCAGGAATACCTGAATGTGCTGGATCAGAAATCCCAGAGGCTGAAAAACCTGACAGAAGATCTGGTGGAAGCCTCCAAAGCCAGCTCCGGCAATGTAAAGCTGGAAATGACGACTCTGGATCTGGTAGAAATGATCTGGCAGACAAACGGAGAGTTTGAAGAAAAATTTGCCCAGCGCCAGCTGGAGCTGATTGCTGCTCTGCCTGCTCAGAGTATCCTGATTCATGCAGATGGACGCCATCTGTGGCGGGTTCTGGAAAATGTTTACAACAATGCATTTAAATACGCCATGGAACACAGCCGCGTATACACAGAAGTGGTTCAGGAAGACTCCCGCGTATTTTTTACCATCAAGAATGTTTCCGAATCTCCCTTAAATGTGCAGGGCTCCGAACTGACAGAACGTTTTGTCCGCGGTGATGTATCCCGCACCACCGAAGGAAGCGGTCTTGGACTTTCCATTGCCCAGAGCCTGACAAGGCTTCAGGGCGGAACCTTTGAAATTCTCATTGACGGAGATCTGTTTAAAGTCAGAATCGGCTTTGATGTGGTTGAAAAACAATCCTGAAAAAAATCGTCCCACCCCCGGTTTATCACCGGAATGGGACGATTTTTCGTTCTTTATCCAAATATACGCCAGCCGCAGATGAAATTATTGGCCCACCAGGAGCTTAAAGATCGATGTACCACCTTGCCGTTACCGGAAGATGCGTCAATCACCGTTCCGCCGTTGGCAACAATGCCTACATGGCCGCTTACTACAATAATATCGCCTGCCCGAAGGTTGGAAAAACTGGTAATCTTCTGATACTTTCCAACATTACGCCAGCCGGAGGAGGTCAGATAACTCTGACGGACTCCAACCTGGTTCAGACACCAGTATACAAAACCGGAACAGTCAAATGCATTGGGTCCCTTGGCGCCCCATACATAAGGACATCCCAGCTTGGAGCTTGCCACAGAAATCAGGGCACTGGCGCTTCCGCTGGCTGTTCCTGTACTGGGAACTCCGCCTCCGCCTGAGGAACTTCCGCCGGAACCGGAACTGCCGCCCTGGCTGGAGCCTCCTGTGCTGGGTCTTCTGTTTCCTCCGCCGGAGGAGCTGCTGCCCCTGGAGCCGGACGGCGCCTTCTTCGCATCACTGCTGGTCAGCTTTGCCATTGTCATGGCGCCTACCGTTCCGTCTGCGCTGAGGCCGTTAGTCCGCTGGAAGGATTTTACCGCATCCTCTGTAATCTCACCATAATAACCGGTTGCATTGCCTGAATTTAAGTATCCCAGTCCGCTCAGAAGACTCTGAACTCTCTGAACGCTCTCACCGCTGTCACCAAGACTGATGCCGTTTGGTACTGCTGAATCACTGTTTAAGGCAATTCGGGTATCCGGTCCCAGGAATCCGTCTACTACCTGGTCATTCCTTGACTGGAACTGTTTCACTGCCATGATCGTATCATTTCCATAAGTTCCGTCCGGCTCTGTTGTCATATAGCCTAAAAGCTTCAGACGTTTCTGCGCTTCCAGCACCACATCACTCTTCTCACCGTAGGAAAGCAGGTTCGGCTTTACCTCATCACTGTACAGCAGGTTCATGGTCTTCCGCCCAACCTTACCGTCCTGCTCCAGTCCGTTGACGCTCTGCATCTTCTTTACAGCTGCCTCTGTGGCCTCTCCGAAATTGCCGGTCACCTGATTTCCATAAGCCAGATACCCCATCTGATACAGACGATCCTGAATCCGCTTAATATCTTCGCCCACATCACCCAGCTGAGCCGCATAATACTTGGCATCCGGTGACAGAATCGCTTCCAGAGTCTCCGGACCGATAATACCGTCCTGGGCCAGCTTGTTCTGACGCTGATAAATCTTTACTGCGCTCTGTGTTACCTCGCCGTAAAAATCCGTCGGTTCATCGTTGTCCATAAATCCCAGATCCATAAGTCTCTGCTGCAGCTTTGCCACAATCGGGTGGTGCTCGCCAATCCGCAGATAGTCAGGAATCGGATCCGTATACTCTGCATCCACTCCCGCTACGGAGGGAAGCAGCGGTCCGTCCGGCGTCAGCGCCATAACCGTTTCATCCGCCGCAGTCTGGGGAAGTGTCTCTTCCATCAGAACCACCGGAGGCGCCGCAGTCGTTGACTCATTCGGTGCAGCTTCCCCGCTGCCGCAGGCTGACAGAGCTCCCGCACTCAAAAGGACTGCGCCGGCAAGAAAGAACCGACGCAGGCTGTCACTGTGTTTTCTCCTTTTTTTCATATTCATATGTAATGTCATAAAGGCCTGATTCCTCGCTTCCTTTGTCGAATAAACAACATTTTAGCACATTTCACATTTCGTTTCAACGTGTGAAGAGAAATTGAAAGAACTTTCCATCATGGCTCGGTTGCGGGGCATTTTTAAGTTCACGGGAATTCATTTCCTGTGAAATGAGAAAAAAGCCCTTTCAGCGCCAGCTGCCAAAAGGGCTTCGGAAATCATCATTTCCTGTTTATGCAAAAAATGAAATAATCAGTGCTACCAGGAATCCGGTTCCGCCTACCAGTGTCTCCATAATGGTCCAGGTTTTCAGAGTTGTCTTCTCATCCATGCCAATCAGAGATTTCACCAGCCAGAAGCCGGAATCATTAAAGTGAGAGCATACTGTTGCGCCGCCTGCCACTGCTGCTGTTACACAGGCCAGATACAGAGGAGAAAGCTCTGCAATTCCCGGCATTGCAGCTACGATTCCTGCCGCCATTGTCATGGCAACGGTTGCAGAACCGACAGAAATACGAACCAGAGCAGCTACAATAAAGGCTACCACAACCATGGGAAGCGCAGCAGATGCCACTGCATTTCCGATAACCTCGCCCAGACCGGAATACTGCAGCATATAGCGAAGCACGCCGCCGCTGGCTGTTACCAGAAGAATCAGTCCGGTCGGCTCCAGAGACTTGGTCATAACCTTTTCCAGCTCCTCATTGCTGTATCCATGTCTGGTTCCCAGCAGATACATTGCCACAACAGTTGCAATCAGCAGAGCTACAAACGGCTCTCCCAAAAATCCCAGAACTCCGGACAGCGGAGCCATAGCCGGAATCACACCGGCCAGAGAATCCAGAATAATCAGCACCAGCGGAATCATAATAATGCCTACAATTGTTCCAAAGGAGGGCAGCTTAGACTCATCAAAATCCGCCTGGCTTGCCACATGCTCCGGAATGGCAATGTTATATTTTTTTCCGCAGAATGCGCCGAATACAGGACCTGCCACAATCATGGCAACCGTACCACACAGAATACCTACTAAAATCACCCATCCAAGCTCTACATTCAGCATGGTTGCCACCAGAACCGGTCCCGGTGTCGGCGGAATAAAGGCATGGCCGACAGCCAGTCCTGCCAGAAGCGGAATCGCATAGAACAGAGAAGATTTTTTCGTTCTCTTTGCCAGAGAAAATGCCAGAGGAATCAGGATAATCAGTCCTGCGTCAAAGAACACCGGCATGGCAATGACCAGACCGGTAATTCCCAGGGCCCAGGCCGCTTTCTCATCTCCGAATTTCTTTACCATTGTAACCGCAATACTTTGAGCTCCGCCCGAGGTTTCCAGTATGGCTCCAAACATAGAACCAAGACCAACCAGCAGGGCAATTCCCTTTAATGTATTTCCAATACCGTCATTAACTGCATTTATAATGTCCCCGAACGGCATTCCCGCTATCAGACCGATTGCAATAGCGCCAATCAGAATCGCTACCATAGCCTGAATTTTAAACTTAATAATCAATACCAGTAAAATCACCAGGCCAATCAGCGCCGCCGCCACCAGCCTTGTGGGATTTAATGCTGTCTCCATTTGTTTACCCCTTTCTCAACACCTGTTTCTTCTTTTTCCCTTTTTTTCGTGTTTCCCTTCCCGCCGGGCCGCTTCTTCCCGACACAGTCCGGCGGTCCGTTTCCGAAAGCCTTTCTTTTTATCCGGACAGGCACCCTCTTCCCGGCCGGATACTTCCCTCATTTCTGCAGTTCTGATTCCTTCAGAAACCTGTCTCCTGTATTCTCAGGAGGATTATTCCATGTATCCGCCCTTCATGGGAGATACGGCATGCTGAGAATAAATCTTCATCACTCCCCTGGTATACTTGGCCGGCTTCGGCTGCCATTTTGCCTTTCTGTCAGCCAGAACCTTCTCCATCTCAGCCTCTGACAGCTTTTCGCCCTTTACGCCTACAATCTCCAGCTTTCTGTTTACCACATCAATGTGAATCAGATCTCCGTCCTCAACAAGAGCGATAGGTCCGCCTGCTGCCGCCTCCGGGCTGACATGGCCGATAACCGGTCCGCGGGATGCGCCGGAAAAACGGCCGTCTGTAATCAGCGCCACGCTGGAAGCCAGCTCCGGATCAGAGCAGATTGCCTCGCCGGTATAGAACATCTCCGGCATACCGCTTCCCTTGGGGCCTTCATAGCGGATAAAGATCGCATCGCCAGGTTTTACCCGTCCCTTCAGAACTGCGTCAATGCACTCCTCCTCGCTGTCAAAGGGTTTTGCATTCAGAGTTGCCTCAAACATATTCTTCGGACATGCCGTATGCTTGATTACGCATCCCTCCGGAGCCAGATTTCCCTTCAGAATGGCAATGCTTCCGTCTGTTCCCTTGGCATCATCGAAATCATGGATAATCTCTGTCCGTTTAATCTCGCGGCCCAGCAGCTTTGCCTTTTCCTTCAGAATGGCGTCGCAATGCTCATAAAAGCCATTGTGCTTTAACTCTTCCAGATTTTCTCCCAGAGTCTTTCCTGTTACTGTCATAACATCCAGATGAAGCATTCCCTTAATCTCTTCCATTACTCTGGGCACGCCTCCTGCATAATAGAAATACTGGGCAGGCCAGTCACCGGAGGGACGGATATTCAGCAGATAGTGAGCGCCTCTGTGCATCCGGTCAAAGGTGTCTGCATCAATCTCAAATCCAAACTCATGGGCAATGGCCGGAATATGCATGGTGGCATTGGTTGAGCCGGAAATAGCCGCATGAACCATAATGGCATTTTCAAAGCTCTTCATTGTCACAATATCCTTCGCCTTGATTCCCTGCTCCACCAGCTTCATCAGCTGCACGCCGGCATCGTAAGCCGCCTGCTTCAGCTCCGGAGCCGTTGCCGGCATCAGGGCCGTTCCCGGAAGCATCAGTCCCAGAGCCTCTGCCATAATCTGCATGGTAGAAGCCGTTCCCATAAAGGAGCATGCGCCGCAGCTGGGACATGCGTGCTGTTTGTAATAATCCAGCTGCTCCCTGGGAATCTCCCCTCTCTTTTCCTGGGCGTCAAACTTTCCAATCTGCTCCAGAGTCAGCAGCTCATTAATGGCGCAGGAGGGATCCTGCTCCACATATTTCGCCGGAATGGTATGTGCTTCCATAACGCCGCCGGTTACTACAATCGCGCTCATATCCTTTAATTTTCCGATTCCCATCAGCATGGCCGGCATGGATTTGTCGCAGCTTGCAATAAACAGACCTCCGTCATATCCTGTGGCATTGCCGTGAATTTCCACCATGTTCGCCATCATATCCCGGTGAGCCAGGGAATAATTGATTCCATCATGGCCCTGGGCAATTCCGTCGCAGATATCGGTTACATAGTTGCGGGCGCCTTTTCCTCCGTTGTCAGCGATTGCCCGCATTCCCTCTTCTACAAACTGATCCAGGTGGGCGCTTCCCGGATGACTGTCTCCAAACGTGCTTTCCACAAGAATCTGCGGTTTGGATAAATCCTCTACAGTCCAACCCATACCGATTTTCAGCGGGTCATTTTCCGGTGCAAGTACTCTGATTTTCTGGCTGTGCAGTTCCATTCGTAAACCTCCTCAATTCAATAAAAACTTTCTCAAAAGTCATCTGACATCTTATGTCTAAATCCTATCATTTCTTCGATTTTATTGCAAGTCATCAGACCTTCTTTCTACTATATCTACAGTTTTTCCTTATTTTCATTGTGCAAACTCCACAAACTACAAGGTTTTTCTCTGATTTCTCCACCTGTCCGCTCATCTGACGTCTTGTTTTTGGCACAAATACATCAGACGTCTTATCTTCAGCTTGATTTTCCAGGAAAATCCCGTATACTAACCTTATAGACGTCTTATCACATCATGAAAAAGGGGGATCCTCTTATGAGTGAATTATCCAATATTAAAAGTACGCTCCTGGCAGAACAGGTGCAGGAACAGCTGTATCAGTATATTCTTGATAATCATTATGAAATCGGGACGAAAATCCCCAACGAATTTGAACTTGCAAGATATTTCGGAGTAGGAAGAAGTACCATCCGGGAAGCCGTAAAGCTTCTTATATCAAAAGGCGTGCTGGAGGTGCGGAGGGGTTCAGGAACCTACGTCATCAGCACAACCCCTGCTGACCTGGATCCTCTGGGTCTTCAGAAAATCGAAGACAAAATGGCTCTGGCCCTGGATCTGGTCAATGTGCGCCTGATGCTGGAGCCGGGTATTGCAGAAATGGCTGCCTTAAACGCCACACCGGAGGATATTAAAAAGCTTCGGGAGCTCTGCGATCAGGTGGAAATCCGCATAAAAAACGGTTCCAGCTATATTAAAGAAGACATTGCCTTCCACACCTGTGTCGCTGAATGCGCTAAAAATAAAGTCGTAGAGCAGCTGATTCCCATTATTGACACAGCTGTACTGATGTTTGTCAATGTCACCCACACCAGATTAAAGGAAGAAACCATTATGACGCACAGAGCTGTTGTTGATGCCATTGCAGATCACGATTCCATCGGCGCCCGTTCTGCCATGATGATGCACATGACCTTTAACCGGAACATGATCCGACAGCTGATGAAGGAGCAGGCCCAGCCGCCGCTCTCCTGAAACCAGAAAGGTTATCCCCGAGATGCACAAACACTCCGCTCTGGCTGCCTCTAAAGCAGGGCTCCGGCCCCAAACCCCGGCGGAGTGTTTCTGCGACAGAATTCTCTGCCGCCCCATGACGTTCCTCGCGGAGTGTTTTTGTTTCATAGGACGTAATTTCCTGTAAAACAAAAAAAGTACCGACCCCGCAGCTTATCATCTGCAAAATCAGTACCTTATCATGCGCCCTCGGGGACTCGAACCCCGGACAAATAGATTAAGAGTCTACTGCTCTACCAACTGAGCTAAGGGCGCATATCTTATTTTCATGATGTCCTCATCAACAAGACGAATATCATTTTACATCTATTTTTCTTAAATGTCAACACTTATTTTCATATTTTTTTCTGTTATTTTTAATTATTTTTAATTTTTCTTCTATTCAGTATTTTCCCCCGGCTTCCTCCCCATTCAAACCGGCTGCGGCAGAGAATTCCGGCGATAATGCCGTCTCCTGCCACAGCCCGGAATTTATGCTGTCCCGTTAACAGCCGGAACCTTCCTGTTCCGGAAGAGCAGGCTTACGCCTCCTTCACCAGCTTTGCCACTGTATCCTTCGGCTGTACGCCAATCAGCTTGCCTGCCGGAAGTCCGTTTTTAAATACCATCAGAGTGGGAATTGTCATAACGCCGTACTTCATGGCAATTTCCTCATTGTCATCCACATTCAGCTTTCCCACATAGGCTGTGCCGTCCAGCTCTTCTGCCAGCTGCTCCACAACCGGTCCCATCATTTTGCAGGGGCCGCACCAGTCTGCATAGAAGTCTACCAGCACCGGCTTATCTGCCTGCAGTACCTCTTTTTCAAAATTTGCAGTTGTAAATGTCTTTTCCATATTCTTTTACTCCTTTCAGTCCCTTACCTGCACCGCCCCCGGTTCAGAATCTTCTCCACCTCTCGAAAGCACCGGCACCAGTTTAATATTTTCCGGTTCAGGGCCTCTTTGTCACAGGTGGCGCTTTGCAGGCTGCGGGTTATCTTTGTTTTTAAGTCCATCTGCAGCTCCGGGAAATCCTTTTGCTGTCATTATATGCAGTTTAGCGGCTGGCTATCAGCTTGCAGATGGGATTTCCCATGGCAGAAAACTTCATTTCATATTCTGTCATCACATTTCCCTCTGCCATAGGGCTGTGATGAAGATCCTCTGTATATGCATCAATTCTCCATCCCGCCTCCGGAATCGCCTCCAGGGAATAGGCAAACAGCCCCTGATTGTCTGTCTTAAACTCTACCGTTCCGTTTTTGCAGAGAACCTGATCGTACACCTTCATAAAATCCGGTGATGTGAGACGGCGTTTTGCATGGCGATCCTTCGGCCACGGATCAGAAAAATTCAGATAAATCTTTTCTATCTCTCCCGGTTCAAAAATTTCCGCCAGTTCCTTTGCATCCACACACATAAAGAAAATGTTTGGAAGCTCCAGCTCCGCCCGTTTCTGCAGCGCCCGAAGCAATACGCTGGAATACCGCTCAATCCCGATAAAATTCACCTGGGGATTCCGGGCTGCCATTTCCATAATAAAACGGCCCTTTCCCATCCCCACCTCAATGCGGATAGGGTTATGATTGCCAAATAATTCATGAAACCGGCCGCGATACTCTGCCGGCTGCTGAATCACATAGGGACTGGAAGCAATGGCTTCTTCTGCCCCCGGAATGTGACGTAATCTCATATCTATATTTCCTCCAAACCTGCTTTCATGCTGTGTTTTTATTCTACCAGACGGAAATATTCTTTGCAAGCAGAAAGAAAACAGAAGGGTTTCTCCCCGTCTTCCGCTCAGAAACCATGAAAATGTTACAATATTATTAAAATTCGATAGTTTTGCATTTTTTGAGTGCGCAATTCCAAGTAATGTAGTATAATATTCACAAAAGCTTGACCGCTTATAGGAAATATCAAAAAATGTGTTCTCACAGCACATTCCCATACAAAGGAGGTTCCCATGGCAAACAATACTAATACCAGCTGGGAGAGAATCCAGCAGGGTGTCAGTGATACAGAGCGGCTGATTGGTCAGAAGGAATACAATGCCTCTATGGTCAAAGCGCGCCAGACTCTGGAATTTATGGTAAAACTGCTTAGTGAACGGGCCGGACTGGATGAGGGATGCGATCTGAAAACCCAAATCGATCTGCTCTACCAAAATCGCTGGATCAGCAAGTCTGCCTGTGAACACTACCACAAAATACGGATTATCGGCAACGCCGCAGTTCATGACGGCGATTCCAATGCATACAATGCCAATCAGGCATATCATATGCTGTCTCAGGAGGTTTATGCTTTTACAGACAGTAAAAATGCCGGACGTACCACAGGACGCTCTTTCCAGTCATCCAGAGCTGTCCAGGACTCCGGCCGCTGCACTTCCGATTCTTCCCGGAATGGTTCCGCGCCCCGCTACGGCTCGGCTGCTTCCCAGAACAGTTCCGGAGCACGCTACGCCTCCGGTTCTTCCCAGAACGGCCCGGCGAACCGCTATAACCCGTCTGCTTCCCGGGGCGGCGCACAGATTTTATCCGGCGCCAGCTCCACCCAGGCAGGACGCTCTCCTTCCTCCAGAAAGCCTCAGACGAACCGCTCTTCCCAGACGGCCCGTTCTTCCAGGCCTTCTCAGAACAACAGGCGCAGCTCTTCTTCCAGCAGACGACGGGCTCCGCAGAAACGTCAGCCTTTTACCTTATACGATTTATTAAAATTTCTGGTTCCTGTTCTTTGTATCATTCTTCTGTTTTTTGTTATCCGGCTGTTTAAACCGGGCAGCGATACAAAGGATACCTCGGCAGCAACCACTCCCCCTGTGGAGTTTATGACAGAATCTACTTCTGCCGATCCGATGACCGACACAACGGCGGCAGAAAATGCAGCTCCTGTCTATAAAACCACCGACACCCTGAACGTCCGCTCCCAGCCCAATACAGAAGGCGACCGGATCGGTCAGCTGGCTGCCGGAACCACCGTTGAGTATATCAGGGCGCACGATGCAGAATGGGCCGTTATCCTTTACAATGGACAGGAGGCCTATGTAGCCAGCCAGTATCTGTCTGCAGAATAATCTGACCTGATATTTGTTTAACACGCTCCCCCGCAGCTTTATAAGCTGCACAATTTCCTTCTGGGCCGCGGCCGTCATATTCTGACGCCGCGGTCCCCTTTTTTCTCCCAATTCTTCGCGGTCTTTCACTTTATTCTCCTTCCTTATACATAATGAATGAAAATGCCATGTTAAAATTTTGTTTTTCTTTCGTTTTCACTATAGTAATTCAAAGAAAAACGAGTATGATGTTACGTGTACTACATAATACCCTGCATAGGGACAAACCTATAGGATTTTTCTTTACAGAATACTTCTCTGAATCAGAGCTTTTTCTTATGGAATCTCTCTGCAGGAAAACAATAACAGGACAAGGAGGATTGCGATGGACACTGTCATTAAGCAAATATCGGAAATTGAGTCCGCAGCCGCCTCTGTCATGGATTCGGCCAACGAGCGAAAAAAAGCCTTTGCCGAAGAAATGGCGGAAAAAACTGCTGCCTTTGACCGGGAACTGGATTCGGAAACCGAAGCCAGACTGCAGAAAATACGGGCAGAAATGGAAGTTGAAATGGATTCCAAGTTGTCAAAACAAAAATCCGATGCAAATTCGGTGCTGACATGGATGGAAAAAAATTATGAAAACCATCACACGGAATACGTCATGCAGCTGTTTCAGTCCATGATAAAGGAGTAGCTATGAGTCTGCTGACCTACAGTGGAATTACCACAAAAGTACGAGCCATGGAAAGCCGCCTTTTCACAGAGGCACAGTTTCGTGAAATGGCTGCCCTGGAGGATGTTCACAGCGCCGCCGATTATTTAAAGCAGCAGCCTGCCTATGCCGGTATTTTCTCCGGCCTTGACGATTCCATGCTGCACAGGGGCAATATTGAGCGGCTTCTGACCCTTTCCCTCTACCGGGACTTTGCCAGCCTTTACCGGTTCGGCGGCCTGAAGCAGCGGCGTTTTCTGGATCTCTACTTCATGCACTACGAAATTGATATTATGAAACGGGCTCTGCGGCATGTATACAGTAAACAGCCTGCAGAAATGGATTTATCCGAATTCCGGGAATTCTTTGAAAAGCATTCCTCAATTGATCTGGTTGCCCTTTCCCAGTCAGAAAGTCTGGAAGAATTTTTAAGCAGTCTGAAGGGTTCTATTTATTACGATCTGCTTGCCGGACTGGCGGAAGACGGAAAATGCAGCAGCTTTGATTATGAGCTTCAGCTTGATTTGTTCTATTTTAAATCTCTCTGGAAAATCAAAAACAAGATTTTATCAAAAAAAGAATTAAAAATCCTGGACGAATGCTTTGGCTCTAAAATTGATCTGCTGAACATTCAGTGGATGTACCGATCCACACAGTATTATCACCTTCCGGCGGCAGATATTTATTCTCTGCTGATTCCTGTCCGTTACCGGCTGAAGCCGGAACAGATCACCCGGATGGCAGAGGCATCCACAAAAGAAGAATTTCTGGCAGCGGCCACTCAGACCGCTTATGGAAATATGGCTAATACCTTTCTTCAGGAAAATCCGGATGCCGACGGGCTCTACCGCCGAATTATGGCGCGGATTTACAGCACCGCGGGAAGAAAAAATCCCTATTCTATTGCTATTCTCAATTCCTATCTTTTCTTTAAAGAACGGGAAATGCACAGAATCATCACCATTCTGGAGGGAATCCGCTATGGTCTGAGCGCCAGCGAAATAGAAGGGCTTGCAGCAAAACAATAAGGAGGTTTTACCTGTGATTGAAAAAATGAAGTTTTTAAGCATCGCCGGTCCCAAGGACGATATTGACCGGGTCATTGACCAGTATCTTTCCAAATACGAGATCCATCTGGAAAATGCCCTGTCTGAGTTAAAGACCGTCGCCAGCTTAAGACCCTACACGGAAACCAATCCGTACAAGGCTGAACTTCAGACGGCAGCCGGGCTTATGGAAAGCTATCACGACCATCTGCCCAGCACCTCTTCCGAAAAGCTTTCCCTAAAGGAAGCTGTGGAAACCGTCCGCAGCCTGGACGAAAAACTGCAGACACTGACAAAGAAGAAGGATGAGCTGGAAAAAGAAGCTGATGTTATCCGCAACTCCATCAACAATGTCATTCCGTTTGCCAATTTAAATTATGATTTAAAAGATATTCTTCACTTTAAGTATGTAAAATTCCGCTTCGGCAGAATGCCCCGGGATTATTACAACAAATTCATGACCTATATTTACAATACCATAGATACCGTCATTCATCCCTGTATGGAGGATGCCGATTACATCTGGGCCGTTTATTTTGTTCCCCATGCCCTGTGTGATAAAATCGACGCCATTTATGCATCCATGCATTTTGAGCGTTTCTTCCTTCCGGATGAATACGAGGGCACTCCCGAGGTCGCTACTCACACTCTGGAAAGCCGTCTTTCCGATATCTGCGCAGACATCCGCTCTGTGGATCAGGAGATCACCGCTGTCATTGATGATCAAAAAGATCGGCTGGCTGCTGCCTACGAAAAGCTCAGAACCTATTCCACCAACTTTGATGTACGAAAGCTGGCCGCCTGCACCAAACAGGATGACCACACCTTCTACATTCTCTGCGGATGGATGAGCCAGTCTGATGCAAAGGCCTTCCAGGAAGAGGTCGCCCAGGATGACGATACCTTCTGTTTTGTAGAGGAACAGCACGAAAACATTGTCAGCAAACCGCCGACCAAGCTGAAGAATCCAAAGCTTTTCCGGCCCTTTGAAATGTTTATCCGCATGTACGGTCTTCCCTCCTATGATGAAATTGACCCGACAATCATTCTGGGACTGACCTATTCCTTCCTTTTTGGATTTATGTTCGGAGATGTGGGACAGGGACTCTGCCTGATGATTGGCGGCTTCCTTTTGTACCGGGCAAAGAAAATGAATCTGGCAGCCATTATTTCCTGCTGCGGCTTCTTTTCCACGATTTTCGGATTCCTGTTCGGCAGCGTATTCGGATTTGAAACCATTCTGGAACCTTTGTGGCTCCATCCAAAAACAGCTATGACAAAGCTGCCCTTTATTGGTAATCTGAATACAGTATTTGTAGTTGCCGTAGCAATGGGTATGGGAATTGTACTGATGACCATGGTGATCAATGTAATCAACCGGATTCGGTGCCATGACACAGAAAACGCCTGGTTTGATACCAACGGCGTTGCCGGAATCGTCTTTTACGGAGCCCTGGCCGCTACTGTAACCCTTTATATGACCGGCCATGCTCTCCCCGCCACTGCTGTTCTGGTGGTAATGTTTGTACTTCCCCTGGCTGTGATTTTCTTCAAGGAGCCTCTGGCTGCCCTGGTAGAAAAGAAGGCAAAAATTCTTCCGGAGGAAAAGGGAATGTTCTTTGTTCAGGGATTCTTTGAACTGTTTGAGGTGTGCTTAAGCTACTTCTCCAACACCCTGTCCTTTGTCCGTGTAGGCGCTTTTGCCGTCAGCCATGCCGCTATGATGGAGGTTGTTTTAATGCTGGCAGGCGCTGAGGCAGGCAATCCCAACTGGCTGATTGTCATTCTGGGCAACCTGTTTGTCTGCGGCATGGAGGGCCTGATTGTAGGAATTCAGGTTCTTCGTCTGGAATATTACGAGCTGTTCAGCCGTTTCTACAAGGGAACCGGACGGGAATTCCGCCCCTACGGCAAAAAAGAACAGGCATAATAACTGCACTTATTTATTTTACACATTGTAAAGGAGATTAAAATCATGACCTTATTAGCAAAAATTACATTAGCAGCTGCATTACTTTTAAGCATTGCCATTCCGTTTGGAGCTTTCGCCGCAGGTGAAAAAACAAAAGGACGCTATAAAACAGCGCTCGGCATCAACGCACTTCTCTTCGTAGGCACCCTGGTTACAGCAGGAACCCTGATGTTCACCGGCAATGCATTTGCAGCAGAAACTGCTTCCACTGCCTCTAACGCAGCCGGCTGGGGCTACCTGGCAGCCGCTCTTTCCACCGGAATGTCCTGCATCGGCGGCGGTATTGCCGTATCCGCAGCAGCTTCCGCAGCTCTGGGCGCTATCAGCGAGGACGGTTCCATTCTTGGTAAATCCCTCATCTTCGTAGGTCTTGCCGAAGGTGTCTGCCTGTACGGACTGATCATTTCCTTCATGATCCTTGGTAAACTGTAATTTATGAAAATGTATCTTATCAGCGACAACATCGACACCTGGACCGGCATGAAGCTGGCCGGGGTGGACGGCGCTGTTGTCCATGAAAAAGAAGAACTGAAGCAGGAGCTGGATAAGGTCCTGGCCGACAGGGACATCGGAATTGTTCTCCTGACGGAAAAATTCGGACGTGATTTCCCGGATCTGGTAAATGAAGTCCGTTTAAACCACCGTCAGCCGCTGTTTGTAGAAATTCCCGATCGCCATGGCACCGGCCGCAAGCCGGATTTTATCACCTCCTATGTAAACGAAGCCATTGGGCTGAAGCTCTGATTATTGACAGAAAGCAGGTGACTGTTTTGACAACTGAGGAAAAATTACAGCATTTTCTGGATACCTGTATGGAGGATGCCAGAACCAGAAGTAACCGGATGCTGGATGAATATATAACCGCGCTGGAGCAGACCTTTGAAGAACACAAGGCTGATGCCCGCCGCCATGCAGACATGCTTCTGCGGCAGGAAACAGAAAAAAGCCAGCGGGAAATCAACAAAAAACTTTCCTTCGAACAAATAGGAATTAAACGTACCCTGGGTATGAAGCAGGAAGAGTTAAAAGACAAGCTCTTTGTGGAATTAAGAGACAAGCTGGCCTCCTTTATGGAAACGCCGGATTACCAGAAGCTTCTGGAAAGACAGATCCAGGCCGCCGTGGAATTTGCAGACGGCGCTCCCATTACCATTTACCTGGATCCGGCTGACAGCGACAAGCTGAACCGGCTGGCGCTTCACCACGGATCCGCTGATATCCAGATCAGCGAATATTCCTTTTCCGGCGGCTGCCGGGCAGTAATTCCCAGCCGCCATATCCTGATTGACAATTCATTCCGGACCAGACTGGAAGAGGCCCGGGAAAACTTTCATTTTGATTTAAGTCTTGCGGAGGGAGGTACGGTTCATGACTAAGACCGGCGTTATCTACGGAATCAACGGCCCCATTGTCTATCTGAAGGGCGATCCCGGATTTACCATGAATGAAATGGTATATGTCGGCAAAGAAAACCTGGTAGGCGAGGTAATCGGCCTGACCTCCAAGGGCACTACCGTTCAGGTTTATGAGGAAACTACAGGAATCAAACCGGGAGAAATCGTAACCGGAACCGGCGCTCCGGTATCTGTTACCCTGGCCCCCGGTATCCTGACCAACATTTTCGACGGCATTGAACGTCCGTTAAGTGAAATTGCAAAAACAGGCGGCGCCTACATTAACCGCGGCGTCAGCGTAGACTCCCTGGATACGGAGAAAAAATGGCAGACTCATATGACGGTAAAAAAAGGCGACCGTGTTTACGGCGGCACGATTATTGCCGAGGTTCCGGAAACTCCTGCCATTGTACACAAGGTTATGGTTCCTCCGGACAAGGAGGGCTATGTGCTGGATGTGGTTTCTGACGGCGAATATACCATCAACGAGCCGTTAGTTACTCTCCAGGAGCCGGACGGCACAGAAACCAGACTGACCATGACCCAGAAATGGCCCATCCGTGTGGCCCGCCCCACCAGCCAGCGTTTTCCGGCTTCCCAGCCTCTGATTACCGGACAGAGAATTCTGGATACGCTCTTTCCTCTGGCAAAGGGCGGCACTGCTGCCATTCCCGGCGGTTTCGGTACAGGAAAAACCATGACACAGCACCAGATTGCCAAGTGGTCTGATGCAAATATTATCATCTACATCGGCTGCGGTGAGCGGGGCAATGAGATGACTCAGGTTCTGGAAGAATTTTCAGAGCTGATTGACCCGAAAACAGGACGTCCTCTGATGGATCGGACTACTCTGATTGCCAATACCTCCAATATGCCGGTAGCTGCCCGTGAAGCAAGTCTGTATGCCGGACTGACCCTGGCTGAGTATTACCGGGACATGGGCTATCATGTTGCCATTATGGCCGACTCCACCTCCCGATGGGCAGAGGCTCTCCGTGAGCTTTCCGGACGTCTGGAGGAAATGCCCGCCGAGGAAGGCTTCCCGGCTTACCTGGCATCCAAGCTTTCCGCTTTCTATGAGAGAGCCGGAATGATGCAGAACTTAAACGGAACCGAAGGCAGCGTTACTATCATCGGCGCCGTATCCCCCCAGGGCGGAGACTTCTCCGAGCCTGTAACCCAGAATACCAAGCGTTTTGTCCGCTGCTTCTGGGGTCTGGACAAGAGCCTGGCCTATGCCAGACATTTCCCGGCCATTTCCTGGCTTACCAGCTACTCAGAATACTTAAACGATCTGGGTCCCTGGTACACAGAGCATGTGGATAAAAAGTTTGTGGATTACCGCAACCGGATCGTCTATCTTCTTTCCCAGGAAAGCAGCCTGATGGAAATTGTAAAGCTGATCGGCGGCGATGTACTGCCGGATGACCAGAAGCTGATCCTGGAAATCGCAAAGGTAATCCGCGTAGGCTTCCTTCAGCAGAATGCCTTCCACAAGGACGATACCTGTGTCCCCATGGAAAAGCAGTTTAAAATGATGGAAGTGATTCTGTACCTGTACAAGAAATCACGTTCTCTGATTTCCATGGGAATGCCCATGTCTGTATTAAAGGAGAATCCGATTTTCGATAAAGTCATTGCCATCAAGTACGATGTTCCCAATGACAATCTGGCTATGCTGGATGATTATAAAAAACAGATTGATGCCTTCTACGATGATGTCGTAGAGAGGAATGCATAAGGAGGGGTTAGAAATGGCAATTGAATATTTAGGTTTAAGTGCAATTAACGGCCCCATGGTAGTACTGGAAGGCGTTTCCGGCGCCGCCTACGATGAAATCGTGGAAATGGTTGTAGACGGCAATAAAAAGAAGCTGGGCCGCGTCATTGAGGTTTATGAGGACAAGGCTATTATTCAGGTATTTGAAGGCACAGAGGGACTGGGACTGCGCAATGTCCACACCCGCCTGACCGGACATCCCATGGTTCTCGGCGTTTCCGAGGATATGCTGGGCCGGACCATGAACGGAACCGGCGTGCCGATTGACGGACTGGGAGATATTGTTCCGGACAAAATGCTGGATGTAAACGGACAGCCCTTAAACCCGGTTACACGGGAATATCCCAGAAACTATATCAGAACCGGTATCTCTGCAATCGATGGACTGATGACCCTGATCCGTGGGCAGAAGCTGCCGATATTCTCAGGAAACGGTCTGCCCCATGATCAGCTGGCTGCACAGATTGTTCAGCAGGCTTCTCTGGGTGATGATTCTGACGAGGAATTTGCCATTGTCTTTGCTGCCATGGGCGTTAAGCATGATGTGGCTGATTTCTTCCGCCGCACCTTTGAGGAAAGCGGTGTTTCCTCCCATGTAGCCATGTTTTTGAACCTGGCAAATGATCCTGTGGTTGAGCGTCTGATTACTCCCAAGGTTGCCCTGACTCTGGCTGAATATCTGGCCTTTGAGAAGAATATGCACATTCTGGTAATCCTGACGGATATGACCTCCTTTGCCGAGGCCATGCGTGAGGTTTCCTCCTCCAAGGGAGAGATTCCTTCCCGAAAGGGCTTCCCCGGATACCTCTACAGTGAGCTGGCCGCCCTGTACGAGCGGGCCGGAATTGTAAAGGGCGTCAATGGCTCTGTTACTCAGATTCCCATTCTGACCATGCCCAATGACGATATTACCCACCCCATTCCGGACCTGACCGGCTACATTACAGAGGGACAGATTGTTCTGGACCGCTCCTTAAACGGACAGTCCATCTATCCGCCCATTAACGTACTGCCCAGTCTGTCCCGTCTGATGAAGGACGGTATCGGCGAGGGCTTTACCAGAGCGGATCATCAGGCTGTGGCCAACCAGCTCTTCTCCTGCTATGCCAAGGTAGGCGATGCCCGCGCCCTGGCTTCTGTTATCGGTGAAGATGAGCTGTCGCCTCTGGATAAAAAATATCTTGTTTTCGGAAAAGCCTTTGAGGAACAGTTTGTGGGACAGGATCCCCATGACAACCGGAATATTATCAAAACTCTGGATATCGGCTGGAAGCTTTTAGGCCTTCTGCCCAGAGAGGAGCTTGACCGGATTGACACCAGGATTCTGGATCAGTATTATCAGCCGGCTTCCCCGGAGGAACAGGGCGGTTCTTCCGATGTCCGGTAAGCAGGAGGGATTGTCATGAATCCGAATACATTTCCAACAAAAGGAAATCTGATTCTTGCAAAGAATTCCCTGGCTCTTGCCAGCCAGGGCTATGAGCTGATGGACAAGAAGAGAAATATTCTTCTGCGGGAGCTGATGGGCTTAATCGATCAGGCAAAGGATATCCAGGCTGAGATTGACTCCACCTTCCGCGAAGCCTATCAGGCTCTTCAGAAAGCCAATATCGAACTGGGAATTCATTATGTTCAGGATATTGCGGCCTCTGTTCCCTTAGAACAGTCTATCCGCATCAAAACCCGCAGTATTATGGGTACTGAGATTCCCCTGGTTCAGTCCCAGTCCGACTGGCCCAATCTGACCTATGCCTTTTACAGTTCGTCGGAGGCTCTGGATCAGGCCCGGATGAATTTTGAAAAGGTAAAGGAGCTGACCATCAAGCTGTCTATGGTGGAGAATTCCGCCTACCGGCTTGCCAGCAGCATCCGCAAAACCCAGAAACGGGCCAATGCACTGAAAAATATCACCATTCCGACTTATCAGAATCTTGTCACTACCATCAGCAACGCGCTGGAGGAAAAGGACAGAGAGGAATTTACCAGACTGAAGGTCATTAAAAGAAGCAAGTCTTCAGATAACTAAAAAAGAAGGGGCGCAGCCCAATCATCACTGTGAATGATTGGGCTGCGCCCTTGAGTTTTATTTGGCATGAAATACATACTTGTCCAGACGTTCAAAAGCTTCCTTTACGCGGGAAAGCGGAAGAGCCAGATTCATGCGCAGATGACAGGGGCCGTGAAACATCCGCCCGTCCTGAACTGCAACTCCCACCTTCCAGGCCGCCTGCTCAACCTCTTCAATGGTTTTTCCATGGGCTTCGCACCACCTGGTACAGTCAATAAACAGCATGTAGGTTCCCTCCGGTCTGCTGACCTCTACTCCCTCAAAATGCTCTTTAATATAATTGCAGGCATAATTTACATTTTCTGTCAGCACCTGGCGAAGCTCATCCACCCACTCATATCCTTCCGGACGGTAAGCCCCCAGCAGAGCATGCATGGAAAGCACATTCATGCTGTTATAATGGCTCAGAGAGGACTCCTTTTCCACACGTTCCCGAATCCACGGATTGTAAATAATGTGATAGCTGCCCACCAGACCGGCCAGGTTGAAGGTCTTAGAAGGCGCATATACAGCGACTGTCCGGCTGCGGGCATCCTCACTGACCGACTGGGTCGGAATATGTCTGTGTCCGTCCAGAATCAAGTCAGACCATATCTCATCAGAAACAACGAAAACATCATGCTTCCGATACAGCTCCATTGCCCGTTCCAGCTCCCAGCGCTCCCATACACGGCCGCAGGGATTGTGAGGGCTGCATAAAATCGCCGCATGAATTCTGTTCTCCACAAGCTTTCTCTCCATGTCCTCATAGTCCATGCGCCATACACCGTTTTCATCCTGAACCAGCGGACTGTGTACAATGTTGTAGCCGTTATTTTTAAGAGATTTGGTAAATCCGATATAGGTCGGCTGATGAACCAGCACATTGTCGCCTCTGGAACAGAATACATTCAGAGCGCTGATAACGCCGCCCAGAACACCATTTTCATAGCCAATATGCTCCGGCTTCAGACCGGTCACTCCATTTCGTTTCTCCTGCCACTGGATAATCGCGTCAAAGTATTCCTCCGTAGGATCAAAATATCCGTATGCCGGATGCTCTGCCCGCCTGATGATTGCCTCCGGAATCGTGGGAACTGTCGGAAAATTCATATCAGCTACCCACATGGGAATCACATCAAAGCCCTCCTCCGGCTTTTCCGGTGCAAATCCATCTCTTGTCCCCAGTCCGTCTACTGCAATCGCATCTTTTCCGTGACGATCCATAATGGATGTAAAATCGTACTTCATTCTTTCGCCCTCCTCATATGTCTATATGATAAATGTCCCTCTTGCAGCTGTCAACAGGCATGAAAGGGGTTTTCTTCATAGAATCAATCACACCGGGAAACCGTTTCTGCCGCGGCCATTTTTACAGCGCCCGCGGCAGATTCCACTTATAATGGCGGGCCAGAACGCGGATCACTACCACCAGGGATGCGCTGAGAATCAGATCCCAGTCGCTTTCCAGAACCTTCTGCAGAAGCACATAGCTGACCGCCCCTGCCAGAGACGCGCAGGCATACACATGGCGGCGCAGCACAGCCGGTGTCTCTC
>UQFC01000017.1 GCA_900540335.1 uncultured Clostridium sp.
CCCCGCCAGCCGATGATGGAACGGCGCCCCTTTTTTTACAGCATATAGGTATTGACTCCCCGGCTCTCATCTTCCTCTGCATACAGCTCCCGCACATACGCAATAAACCGTTCTACCTGTTCGCTGAGAATAAACTGATTTCTCCAGACCAGATACAGATGCCTTGCCGCCCCCAGCCCCGGCAGCGGAAATGAAAGCAGCTTTCCCTCCTGACAGCAATTTTCTGCAGCCTTTGCCGATATAATAGAAATTCCCAGGCCGCAGGAAACCAGACGCTTGACCGCCTCCTGATCATTCATCCGGGCAACCACATGGAGATCCTGTTCCCGGATTCCCGTCTGAAGAAAGTAGTTCTCCATGCATTTGCGGCTTCCGCTTCCCTGCTCCCGCAAAAGAAATGGCTCTGCAAGAAGAGTCTCCATGGAAACCTCTCCCTTCTCCTTCCATTTCCGGTAATGCTCTGTCACCGGAGTAATCAGAACCATCCTGTCTTTATAGAAGGGCAGAAACGTAAGATTTTCATCGGAAACCTTCATTCCAACTACTCCCAGCTTAATATTTCCTTCCAGAACCTGACTGATAATCTCCCTGCTGTCTCCCTGATGAATATGAACCTGAATTCCGGGATTTGTCTTCAGAAAGCCGGGCAGCACCTCCGGAAGAATATAGGCAGAGGGAATTGTGGAGGCGCCCAGATTAATAATATGCTCTGACTCCATCTGCCAGCTCTCTATCAGACTGTCCCGCAGCAGAAAAATTTTCTCTGCGCACTGATACAGCTCCTGACCTCGCGGAGTAATCTCCACGTCCTTGGTGGTGCGCAGCACCAGACGGGACTGCAGTTCCTCCTCCAGCGCCCGGATGTGGGTGCTGATGGTTGGCTGAGAAATATAAAGCATCTCTGCCGCCTTCGTAAAACTCTGATATTTTACAACTGCAGCAAATGACTGAAGCTGTTTAAAATCCATATTTTTTCCTCCTGCACGTTTCCTTTATGACAGCTCGTCCGGCACCCGGAGCGCCGGCTCAGTCTCCTTTATGACAGCTCGTCCAGCGCCCGGAGCGCCAGCTCAGTCTCCTCCCTGGTATTCCACCATCCGAAGGAAAAACGAATGGTTCCTGTCGGAAATGTTCCCAGAGTCTGATGGGCAGAAGGAGCG
This sequence comes from uncultured Clostridium sp., assembly GCA_900540335.1. Lineage (GTDB taxonomy): Bacteria > Bacillota > Clostridia > Lachnospirales > Lachnospiraceae > Brotaphodocola. The sequence continues at coordinate 1,161 of UQFC01000017.1, forward strand.
CAGTGAAGCCCGACCCGCGTCATGATTCCGTATTGAACGTCCAGATCATAGGCTGTTTTTGCCAGCTCTCTCCGCACTGTCTGAACAGAAACAACCCCGGTCCGTCCCTCAGTATCCTTTTTTCCCACTGCACGAAGCCGTTTTTCATACGGATCCATGGACTTTATTCCCTCCAGAAACTGCTCTGTCAGCTCTAACTCATGGCGGCGGATGCGATCCATCCCTGTTTCCCTGATCCAGCCAAGTCCTGCATGAAGTCCCATAATTCCAGGCAGGTTCATGGTTCCCGCCTCAAACCGGTCCGGCATAAAATCCGGCATAACCTCTGTATGGCTGACACTTCCCGTACCCCCGGCAATCAGGCTCTCCATCTGCGGAAGAAGCTTCCCACTCAAAAGGAAACCGCCGATTCCCTGAGGCCCCAGAAGGCCCTTGTGGCCTGTAAAAGCAAGGGCGTCAATCTTCATGCTCTCCATATCCAGAGGCCACACTCCCGCTGTCTGAGCAGTATCGGCAATAAACAAAAGACCATGTTCCCGGCAGAAGCTTCCCACCTGTTCATATGGCATCATGGTTCCGCACACATTGCTGGCATGAGTCATAACCACTGCCCTGGTTTCTTTTTTCACCAGAGGTTCCATTTCCTCCAGAATCAGGCTTCCGTCTCTGCGGCAGGGAATCCTTGAAAAAGAAATCCCCGGCTTTTCCAGCTGAACCAAAGGACGCATCACCGCATTGTGCTCCATGGAAGAAACCAGAACATGATCTCCCGGCTTTAGAAGCCCCTTTAAAATAACATTCAGGCTTTCTGTTACATTTTTTGTAAACGCCACATTTTTGCAGTCTTTGCCTCCAAATAAACTGCAGAGTCTCTGTCTCGTTTCATAAACCAGCTCCTCAACGGCATACGCGCGATCATAACATCCCCTGTTTATATTGCTGCCGGAGCGAATCATGTATTGATACATGGCATCCGGCACCGCCTTCGGCTTGGGAAAGGTTGTGCTTGCATTATCCAGATAAATTGCATCCATTTCTTCTGTCTCCTTCCTGCGGCTTTTCCGCTTCTTTCCTGCTTTCTCGTTTTTCTGATTTTTGCCGCATTCATTTTCCTGCGTCTTTCTTTCATCATATCATATATTTATTTAATAATCAAATAAATCAATCCAAAATATTAATAACTGCTATTGGACTTCATTTTTTATGCATGTTATCATAAGATTAATGAATTTATGACAATTTTTTCACTATTTTTACGAAAAACCAACGTCATAAAAAGAAAAAAGGAGTGTAGCGTATGTCTCAGACAAAAGAAAAACAAACAATCATAGCTGCCGGCTGTATCATCGGCCTTATTTCCGCGGCGCTGGTATTTCTGGGGAATCCGTCGAATATGGGCTTCTGTATCGCCTGTTTTCTGCGTGATCAATCCGGTGCCCTGGGCCTTCATTCTGCAGCTGCCGTCCAGTACATCCGTCCGGAAATCATCGGACTGGTGCTGGGAAGCCTGATTCTGGCTGTAAGCCGGAAGGAATTCCAGGCAAAGGGAGGAAGTTCTCCCGTTACCCGTTTCATTATTGCATTTTTTGTAATGATTGGCTGCCTGATGTTTTTAGGCTGTCCCTTCCGTATGATTCTCCGTCTTGCCGGCGGCGATTTAAACGCGCTGTTTGGCCTGGCCGGTTTCGTATTTGGAATCCTTGCCGGAATCTTCTTCCTGAATAAAGGATACACTTTGAAAAGAACCTACCGGCTTCCCAAAACAGAGGGAATGATTCTCCCTGCCATCGAAGCAGCTCTTCTGATTCTTCTGGTTGCCGCTCCGTCCTTCATTTATTTTACAGAAGCAGGCGGCGGTCCCGGAGGCAGCCATGCTGCCATTGCAGTCAGCCTGGGAGCCGGCCTGATCGTAGGCGCTCTGGCTCAGAGAACGCGTCTGTGCATGGTAGGCGGTATCCGTGATATGGTACTGTTTAAAGAGTCCCGTCTTCTTCTGGGATTTATCTCTGTTTTTGTGGCTGCCCTTGCAGGCAACCTGATTCTCACCGCTGCAGGCGCAGGAACCTTCTTCCGTCTGGGTATGGAGGGACAGGCTGTTTCTCATACCGACGGCCTCTGGAACTTCTTAGGCATGTTCCTGACCGGATACGGCTGTGTTTTACTGGGCGGATGCCCTCTGCGTCAGCTGATCCTTTCCGGTGAGGGAAATACAGACAGCGCCATTACTGTTATCGGCCTCATGGTCGGCGCTGCTTTTGCCCACAACTTCGGCCTTGCCTCCAGCGGAAAAGGACCTACCGCAAACGGAAAAATCGCCGTTCTCATCGGTCTTGCCGTTGTTACTGCAATCGCCTGCTTCAATACATTTCAAAAGGAGGATTAAGCAATGAAAACCATAGATGCCAGAGGACTTTCCTGTCCGGAACCGGTTATTATGCTGAGAAAGGCGCTGTCCGGCGGAGAGCCCTGCCAGATGATCGTAGACAACCATGCTGCCAAAGAAAATACATCCCGCTACGGAAAGTCCCAGGGATATCAGGTAGAGGTTCAGGAACAGGGCAGTGAATATACCCTGACCTTTACAAAATAATGTATATTGCTACGTTTTATTCCCACTTCGGCGCTATCCGGTATAAGCGGCTTTGCGCGGAACGTAATATTTCCGCTCATGTCATGCCGGTTCCCCGGGACTTAAGCAGCAGCTGCGGCTCCTGTGTCTGCTGTGAGGGAGCCTATCTTGAACCGGATGGAACTTCGCTGGAGGAAGTGGAGCAGATTGTTGAAAAAACAGAAACTGGCTACCGCCGGATCTATCAGGCAAAGGACAGCTGAAATTCGGCCTCCTTGACACCGACATAAAAATATGATAGCATAAAAGACGCGAAAGCTATATTTTTCCTTGTGGCTGAGATAAACAAGGGGGAATATAGCTTTTTCTTTTAGCTTCAAAGAAAGAGAGGATACAAAAAAATGCAGCAAACCTTTATGAAAACCAGACCGGTTCTGCCGCTGGTTCTGTCCATGTCCCTGCCAATGGTTGTGTCCATGATGGTAGCTTCCCTGTACAATATTGTTGACAGCTATTATGTGGCAAAAATCAGCGAGAATGCCATGACCGCCTTATCTCTGGTCTTCCCGGTACAAAACCTGATCAATGCCGTTACCATAGGATTTTCCATTGGCGCCAATGCCGTTATTTCCTATCACCTCGGCGCTCAGGAGCATCAAAAAGCCAATGCCGCCGCCACCCAGAGTATTATTTTTAATGCCATTCACGGAATTGCTCTGACGATAGGATGTATTGCCGTTATGCCGTCTTTCCTTCGTATGTTTACCTCTGACGAGCAGGTAATCGACCTGGGAATCCGGTATTCCAGAATCGCCTTTGCCTTTGCAGTCTTTGTAGCCGCTTCCATGTCCATGGAAAAAATATTTCAGGCTACGGGAAAAATGATGATGACCATGATTTGCATGACGTCCGGCTGCGTTGCCAACATTCTTTTAGACCCGGTTCTGATTTTTGGCTGGGGACCTTTCCCGAGCATGGGGATTGAGGGCGCCGCTCTGGCAACAGGCCTGGGGCAGATTCTCAGTCTGGTGATTTATGTAATCTGCTACTTTGCAGGAAACCTGCCGGTACGCCTTGGTTTCTCTGCAGATACCTTTCATCTGCACTTAACCGGAAAAATGTATTCTGTCGGCATTCCTGCAGCCCTGAACCTGGCCCTGCCCTCCCTGTTGATTTCCTGCCTGAACATTATTTTATCTGCATATTCCCAGATCTATGTTCTTGTTTTAGGCGTATACTACAAGCTTCATACCTTCCTGTATCTGCCTGCCAATGGAATTGTTCAGGGAATGCGGCCAATTATCGGATACAATTTCGGCGCAAAAGAAGCTGCCAGAGTAAAAAAAATATACCATGTGTCACTCACACTCTCTGTCTGCATCATGGCAGCCGGAACCCTTCTGTGCTGGCTGATTCCCGGTCCGTTGATCGGACTGTTTTCCTCCAATGCTGATACCATAGCAGCGGGAAGTACGGCCCTGAGAATTATCAGTATCGGATTTGTAGTCTCTTCTGTCTCCATCATTTCCAGCGGGGCGCTGGAGGGATTAGGTATGGGAGGCCCTTCCCTGGCCATTTCCCTGCTCCGGTACGTTTTTCTGATTATTCCAGCTGCTTTTATTTTAAGCCGGCTTTTCGGAGCGGTTGGCGTATGGCACGGATTCTGGATTACAGAATTGATTACAGCCATAACTGCATATTTCCTATATCGAAAAAAAGTATCTCTTCCGGATTCCGCACCCGAAGCCTGCTCCCATCTGCAGAACCAGTCAAATATTCTGAAATAACTTCAAAAAGCCGGCGGTTTGTGATTCTGTCACTTCCCGCCGGCTTTTTCCTCTCCATAATTCAATAAATTGATATAGTGTTTCAATAAATAGATATTGCAATCCTATCTATTTCTTAGTAACATGATCATATAGTTCCACATTAAAAATAAAGGAGCATACGTCTATGAAACCTGAATCTTATCTCATGCAGGAACGCCGCCTGTTGGAACACCACGTTCAAGCTTTCTTCGGCAGATTTGAAACCATACTGCACGAAGCTCTTTCTCCGGATGTCTCCGCAGACATCGGGATCATTCCTCCGTCCAAAGAGCGCAGCTGCCATACTCTGGTTTCCCTGGGAGAATCCTCTGCCGCTCCGAATCAGGAGCAGGGAAAATCAGACAGCATCCAGCTTTTGCTCTTCCTTCCCGGCGACTGGAATCCCGATGACCGCAAAGAAGAGCAGTACTGGCCTGTCCGGCTGCTTGCCAGACTGTCAGCAGCTGCCGGCTGCTTTCGTGAACCTCCGGCCAATGGCACTATCCTGAAAACAAATTCTCCTGCGCAGGAGAATCTGCCCATGTCCCATGCCCTTTTGCTTGCGCCTTCCTGTTCTCCCTCTAAGGGCTCCTGCTGCCGTCTTCCCGAGGGGAAAAACGTACATTTTTATCAGGCAGTCCCCCTCTATCCCGACGAGGCGGAATACGGCTGTACTGCCGGCTCCGAAGAACTGCTGAAACGGCTGAATATCTGCAATTCCATCCTCTTTCCTTTCCGGGGAGATTTTCTGGACTGTGATGAAATCAGTCAGGAAGAGGCGGAAGGACTTCTTCTGGATGACGTTTCCTGGCACCTGGAATCCATACAGGAAAAGCAGCTGCCCGCAGATACGCTTTCTGCCTGCAGTCATATGGCAGCCTGGCTGCACTGGTTTCAGAAACACAAATTTTTAACTCCGCAGCTGGAAGAAAAACTCCCGGACAGCTGCAGCAGCCTCCGGGAATTTATTCTGGAACAGCTAAACGGACAGCTTCTCCGGTCCCATTTCATACAGGAGGTTCAGGACTTTGCAGACAGCTATTACAGCGGAGAAAACGGCCCCTGTTTTCTGTCTGATCTGGAAGACTTTGCCCGAGAGTACGGCCATTCGGCTGACTCTGACTGTGCCGCCTCCTGCGCCGCGTTTCCGGAAGAAGCCTATCTTTTCCTGCCTTACAATGATGACTATATCAACTCGATATCCCGCATCATAGAGCAGAGATGGACAAATTGGCAGCGCCAGAATAACCGCCTGTAAAAACAGAAAAGAGAGCTTGTTCTGCGGAATTATTCTGCCAGCTTTCCTGTTACACTCTGAGGAATCGTAAAGGTAACTGCCCCCATATATCCGGGTGCTACCTCGTACTCATCAAAGCTGATAACAAGCTCTCCGTTTTCATTAAAATAATAGCTTTCCTCCCCTGTGATTCCCTTAAAATTGGAATCCGGCAAATCGGTATTTAAGAAGTACGCAATATTCTCATCTCCAGCCATCTGGGCCTTCATCTGCTGCCTGATATTCTCGCTGATTGCTTCCATCTGTTCTTTGCTTCCGCCCAGAAGGCTGCCAAGAGAAACCACTTCTCCTGTTGCCTTATTGACAGTAAACACCTTTACATACTGTGTTCCGCTGGCCATAATTACCGTTGTATTAATGCGGATAGATACGTATTTTTCATTCTGAAATACCACATCATAGGACGAATCCAGCGCATAATTTCCCTGTCCCTCAGACTCCTTCAGCTCATTTTCATACATGGCAATCAGGGAATCTGCATATTGCTCCAGGTCCTGGTTTGCTGCAATTTCCGAGCTGTTTTCACTGTCTATCCGGGGAATATCCACCTTTCCTTCAAAATTCCCCTGGCTTTCCTCAAAGGTGCGGAAGGTCATCACTTTAGCCAGAGCGCCGATAATCGGCAGATTCTCCATAGCATTTGCCGTGATGGGACTTGCATTTGCCAGGGTTCCTACTGTCACCAGAAATACAGCTGCCGCTGCTGCTGTTTTCTTAAAAATCCCGAATCGTCTCATACTGTTTTGTCCTTTCCTGATGTCTGTTTTCTGTTCCGTTCCGGTTATTTTTTCCTGATTCTGACTGTAAACTTCCTTCGATTTTTCATTCCTGTCCGTGTCTTTTTTTATTCGCCCTGATGCTTCAGCCTGACGCTGAATATCCCGGAAAGAAAGAATTCTTTCCTTTTCTGTTTTTGCCTGACGGATTCCTTCCAGAATTCTGTCTCTGGCTGTTTCCGGAACCGGAATTTCTCCGTATTTTGCCTTCATATCCAATGCCCTCTGCTTAAATTCCATTTCCAGAAAATCCAGTTCTTCCGGATATTCTGTTCTTTCTTTTTCTATTTTTTCTTGTTCTGTTCTTTCTTTTTCTGTTACCGCTTTTTCTGCTTTCTCCTTCATGCTGCTCTCCTCCAATATTCTGTCCTTATGCCAGTTTCTGTTTCAATTCCCGCAGAGTACGGTAAAGCCGGCTCTTTACCGTATTAACATTTTCATCTGTTATTTCCGCAATTTCCTCCAGCTTTCTGTCCTCAAAAAACCGGAGAAGAATCAGAGTCTTCTGTTCCTCTGTCAGACTGGCCAATGCATTCTGCAGATCTGAATTTTTGTATTGTGCATAAACAGAAAGAGTTTCCGCCTCATCCAGAGACACCGTCTCCCGCCGCTTCCGCAGCTGGCTGATTGCCGTATTAATTACAATCCTGTAAATCCAGGTTTTTGCAAAAGCAGGAGTTTTCAGCTTATCTGCCTCCCGAATTGCTTTATATGCGCTTTCCTGAACAATGTCCAGGGCGTCCTCCTCATTTCCCACATATCCGTAAGCCAGGCGGTAAAGCTGCCTGTAATTTTCTGTCAGCACATCTTCTATTATCTTTTCACAGCTGTTCATGTTATTTTGTGCCTTTCTTGTTTGTTTTCTATTTATTTGACGTCTCCTCCTGTAAGAAAGTTTCATCTTTGCTTTCTTTTTTTCTGTTTGCTGGTACAATAGAAGTAACTATTTAGGACGGCGGGAGAACTGGAAGAAAAAGAAAAACCCGTTCTTCTGGCCCCTTCTGATGCGATTGTCAGAGTTACTCTGTCCAGCATCTGTACCAGTGATCTTCACATCAAACACGGCTCTGTTCCCCGCGCCGTTCCGGGAATTACCGTCGGTCATGAAATGGTGGGAATCGTAGAAGAAACCGGGTCTTCTGTTACAAAAGTAAAGCCCGGAGACCGGGTGACTGTCAATGTCGAAACCTTCTGCGGCCATTGCTTTTTCTGCCGCCAGGGCTTTGTCAACAACTGTGAGGATCCCGATGGCGGATGGGCTCTGGGCTGCCGGATCGACGGCGGTCAGGCAGAGTACGTCCGCGTACCCCAGGCCAACCAGGGACTGAACCGGATTCCCGATTCTGTCTCTGATGAACAGGCACTTTTTGTGGGCGATATTCTGGCTACAGGCTACTGGGCTGCACGGATTTCCGAGATCAAAAAAGAGGACACTGTCCTTATTATCGGAGCTGGTCCTACCGGTATCTGCACACTCCTGTGCATTTTATTAAAAGAGCCAAAACAGGTTATTGTCTGTGAAACCGATCCCCTGAGAGCCGACTTTGTCCGCCGTCATTATCCTCAGGTTCTTATCTGCAATCCTGCCGAAGAAGATATGGAAACATTTGTAAAATCTCACACGGACCATGGCGGGGCTGATGTGGTACTGGAAGCTGCCGGTGCAGAAAATACCTTTGAAATGGCCTGGAAATGTGCCCGCCCCAATGCCATTGTAACTGTAGTTGCTCTTTACGACAGCCCTCAGATTCTGCCGCTTCCTGATATGTACGGAAAAAATCTGACCTTTAAAACAGGAGGGGTAGACGGCTGTGACTGCGAGGCAATTTTGAAACTGATAGAAGAAGGAAAAATCGACACCACACCGCTGATTACCCACACACTTCCCCTGAGCCAGATCGAAACGGCCTATGAGATCTTTGAAGAAAAAAGGACGGGGTAATCAAGGTTGCTGTAAAACCCTGATACCCCATCCCTGTTCCTTTAAAGCTACTCAGCAAAGAAGCGCTCTTCCACCTCTTTCACCGGCATTTCCCTGCCGGTAAACAACTGGAAGGCGGCAGCTCCCTGCCACAGCAGCATACCGATTCCTCCGATTACCTGACAGCCTGCCTCCTTCGCCTCGCGAAGCAGGCGGGTTTCCAGAGGATTGTAAACCGTGTCGGCCACAATCAGCCCCGGATGAAGAAGCTCTGCCGGAATCAGTGTGTCTCCGTCCATCGGCTTCATTCCAACCTTTGTGGCATTGATCAGAATATCACTGTCTCTTACTGCCGCTGCCAGACGCTCCTGATCCTCCAGATCGCACATTTCAGCCCTGCAGTCCGGAACCTCTCCGGCCAGCTTTTCTACAATTTTCTGACCGCTGGCAAAGAACTCATCTCTGCGGTTGAAAATCGTAATTTCAGCCGCTCCTTCCAGGGCTGTCTGGATGCTGATGGCATTAGCTGCGCCGCCGGTTCCCAGAATCAGCAGCTTCTTTCCCTTCACCTCTACGCCATGGGCGCGAAGGTTGTCTGTGAATCCCCGGCCGTCTGTATTGTATCCAATCAGCTTTCCTTCTTCTGATACAACAACCGTATTGCAGGCGCCAATCATCCGGGCTGCCGGACTGATTTCATCGAGATAATCCATTACCGCAGTCTTATCCGGCATGGTAATATTAAATCCCTTTACCTGAAAGGTTTTGATTGCCTCAATTGCCTTTCCCACCTGATCCAGCGGCACATCAAAGGCCAGATAAGCGCCGTCCACTCCTGTGCGGGCAAAGCTGTAATTGTACATGGCCGGAGAGCCGGAATGACCTACCGGAGAGCCAATCAGGCAGTAAAGCTTCGTATGTCCTGTAATTCTGTTTTCCATCACAAACTCCTCCTCAAATCCTTTTGTTTACCCATTTTACACTGAGAAAGGATTTTTTTCCAGACCTGTTTTTATTTTTTACTGCCGGCTGCATTTTGTTTGCCCTTCCCCGGCCTAACGGTTTACATATCTCCACAAGGTTGTTCTGCTGATTCCCAGTTTTTTTGCCGCTGCAGTCTGATTTCCTCCGCACAGGCTCAAAACGTGAAGAACTATTTCCCGGTTTATACTGTCCAATGACTGCTCCAGGTTTAAAAAGAACTCCTGACCAGCCGGCTTTTTCGCGTTTTCTTCCCTGTCAGCCCCGGAGAAAAATTCTCCCTCCTCTTTCAGAATCTGTTCGATGGTTTTTCCAGAGATATAGGCCTGCTCTGTCTCCAGCACTGCCTTCTTCAGAATTCTCTTAAACTGTGTAATATTACAGGGATAATCATACTCCTTCAGCAGCCGGGCTGCCTCCTCGTCCAGGCCTACCGCCTGTCTGCCCAGCTCCTGATTTAAGGTGTCAATATAAATAGCAGCAGCGGATCCCAGATCCCCCCGCTGTTCCCGCAGAGGCTTTGCCGTCACATGAACTGCCCCCAGCATATTCGTATATTCCAGAGCCGTGTGAGGAACACCCTTTCCCCGGGGCTGTGTGCAGGAAAAAATCAGCCGGTTTCTCACATGGAGATTGGTATCCAGAATAATAGACAGCAGACGCTTCTGCCTCTCCTGGGAAAGAGATTCCAGGTTACAGATATAAATGGTATTTCCATTATCTGTAAAAGGAGAATTATAATGATTAATCAAAAATTCCCAGGTTTTATCGTTGAGAAGGGAACAGTTTACCACATAAAGAGGACTGTCCCTCCAGGCGCTTTTTGCATAATAAATACAGGCTACCCGATCCTTTCCCGTTCCAACCTCTCCCGTAATCATCAGCGGAGAAGAATTGCCCGCCATCATTTCCGTACTGGCAACAATCTCCCTGGCCCGCTCTGTATTGCTGTAAAAGCTTTCCAGAAAATTCTGAAGAGCCCTCTCCTTATCCAGAATGGTAATTCCGTATTTGGAATAAGCCATGGGAATTTTGGAGGGCATCACCCGGAAAATCACATAATCTGCAGCGTCCGTATCTGACAGCTGAGAACGGACAGAATACATCTGGCCCCCCAAGGTCACAAAAAAGGAACGCCGTTTTCCACCGCGGCATCGCGGCAGTTCTTTTTTCAGCTGCTGGGCCATCTCCTCTGCCATCTCCTCCTCCAGGGTGGAATAGAGACTGTTTCCCTCTGTATCCAGAATCAGATAACGGTTTGAACTGCTATGTACCAGGGTTTCCAGCATAGAAAAGGATTGATACAGCTTTTCGTGCTTCGACCAGCTGTCCACCGCATGATCAATTGCCGATTTCAGACTTTCTACACTGGAGGTTAATAAAATGGGAGTGATTCCAATAAGCTTTGCATATTCATAGGGAATCATATCGCAAATCACTGTTTCATATCCCTGCTCCTTCATCCGATCTAACAGGCTCCCGGAATCTGACCAGTTATTGATAGAAAAAGAGAAAATATCGATCTTGATCTTCAGCAGATCGCAAAGGTTTTTTGCTATATCTGTCAAAGAATGGAATCCCAGAATCGCAAATTTCGTCCCCGTATTTTCTGCTATTTTAATGCACCGGAGAACGTCATAATAATCAATGCCGATATCTACCACCGGCACAGGAACTGCCTGGGAAATCATACTGGCCGTATTCGCCCGGGAAATAATCATATCGTATCCCATGCCCTGGAACAGGTGGATTTTTCTCAGTTCCGCCATATTATTAAAAGATTAACAGGCACTCGCCCTATCTCTCCATAACTCTCCATAAGTGATACCCGTATTACCTTTTTGGGATTTCTACTTTCCCTAACTCGGTCTATCACACCATATCACGCCGTAAGTTTAGTATTACGATAGTATAAAGAAAAGCCTTGACTGGTTGTTGTTCCTGTCAAGGCTCTCTTTGTTTTCTCCACTTATTTTAATGTAAAGATTTCTGATGGGAAGTATCGTCCACCTGCTTCATTTTCTTTTATGCTGTCTTTGTCACATATGACCTTGCCAACATCTCCAAAATCAACTGTTATCGTGTTCCATTGACTGTCGTAATCAGTAAATTCAAGTATAGCGTCTGTGATTGAACTTGTACGAGAGATTGCCAAGTCCTCTATTGTAAGAGGGCTGGGGTCAGCTTTACTCAAATCAACTGTTACACACAAATCTTTGTCTTTCAACGCAACATCTGTGATTGCTTCATTGTCACTGTCAATAGCACCAGAAATAGCGGTTTTCACATCTTCAACGAATTTGTCAGATGTTGCTTGCTGTTCCGTTGAATTGATTGCGTCTTTTACTCCGTCCTCAACGCCGTCCTTTGCTCCTGTGTTTCCAAAGATAGCGGCCAGAATAACAACGATTATTACCCAAAACCACCACTTCTTGAAAATAGGTTTCTTGACATTGCTTTTGGTTGCTTTATCTTTCATAATGCCATACCTCCAAGTTTGGTTGATATTAGCATTATAGCAGAGTGTAACACAAAAGTACAGTATAATTTTAACTCACTATTGTGTCATAGTTTTGCACCTCTTGTCAATACTATAATGTAATCAAAACCAATGGAGGAATTGCATTATGGAGAAATTTATCGTAACACCCAAAGAAGATAAATCTGTCACCATGACGATACGCATAGATAGAGCCTTGCAAGAGGAATATAACGATTTAGCAGCTAAAACGAATCGTTCTCGTAATGAACTAATCAGCATGGCTTTACAATATGCCCTTGACCACATGGAATTGAAAGATGAATGATGACTAAATGAGAGCCTTTGGATTTTTTCCTCTGGCTCTCAATTATTTATGCGTTCAATCGTAAGAACTCATTTACCTTTGTTGCTACTTCCTCTTGCTGTTCCTCAAAGCTATGAGCATAGATGTTCATTGTAGTGGAACAGGTTGAATGGCCTAATGTCTTTGATATTTCAATGATGTTGACTTCCAGATAATTGAGCAGGGTAGCACATGAATGTCTCAACCCATGAAGCGGAATAATCGGTAATTCCTCTAATCCCTCGGCCTTTGCTTTGTCTGGATTATTCTGCACCCATTCATTATAGCGGTGTAAATGCTTTGTGAAATACTGATAAGGTGTTGTATGCCCCATAAGTTTTCCGTCTGCTTGAATGAACAGATTACCGCCATTGCTCAAATCGCCTTGCCATGCAGTACCATGACTAAATCGTGTCTGTATGTACTCAAAGTGATACTGCTTCAAAAGTGGGATTACATCATCTGGAATAGATACCTTTCTGACAGATTTCTTTGTCTTAGGCTCTTTATAATCAAATCCGTTTTCCGTCATACCCACAGACTTTGAAATAGAGATTTTCTTTTCCTTAAAGTCAATGTCGTTCCAGTGCAAAGCAAGTGTTTCGCCTTTTCTGAATCCACAGAACAATGAGAGAGTAAAGAACACTTTATATTGTGTCGGCACAGTATAGGATTCTGTGTACTCATTCACATAATACGGTTTACCTGTATCGTCAATACGCTGATGGCCTTTATAGGTTACCTCGTATGACATATTCAGAGATTTCATAAACATCAATGCTTGCTTTGGTGTAAAGAACTTTAATCCCTCGTCCTCGTCTTTTCTCTTTGGCTTTTGTGCGTCTTGGCAAGGATTGTTCTCAATCATGCTGTAACGCTTGGCTGTCTTAAAAATCAGATTCAATACATTAGCAAATCTATTTATGGTACCTGTTGCGTAGTCATCAACCAGAGTTCTGTAAAATGCTTCAATGTGTGGTGTTTTTATATGAGCTACTTTATATCCCTTAAAGTAGGGAATGATTCGGCTTTCTAATGCCTGTTTATATCCTGCATAAGTACCATAAGCAATGTTATCTTTAACACTCTCAAGCCATTTGTATGCAAAATCTTCAAATGACATTTTTTCTGCATTGAAGTCATAGCCATATTTTAATTTATCTTCCATATCCATGGCATACTTCTTCGCTTCTCGTTCTTGTTGTTTGGGTGTTGCTGACTGATTGACCGAATATGTAAGATTCTTAACCAGTTTCTTACCCTTATTATCGTAACCCATACAGATTACTATACGATAGACAACTCTACCGCTTTTATATTCAACTCTGTTGACTGATGCCATATTTAACACCCTTTCTCAATTTGATTTTTGTAACGATAGAAGGTAGGCTTCGTCATGCCTAATTCACGCATAAGCTCAAATGGTTTCTTTTTCCCTTGCTGTACTAAGCGGTAGTGGGTAGCAAATTCTTCAAGGTCCATAACTCTTGGCCTGCCATAATCGTCCCATTCTCCACGAGCCTTTTTCTGTTCAATGCCTTCTCGCTGTCTTTTCTCTCTTTTCTCAATTTCAACCTGTGCCATGCTTGCATACAACTCAATCATCATATTATTGATAGTCTCTAACATCATACGAGCCATTGAGTTTTCCATAGCTGATAGGTCAATCAATGTTGTGGGCAATTCTAACACCATAACACGAATACCGTTGTCCTTAAAGAATCGTAATTCCTTTAGTGTGGCTTCCTTATTTCGCCCTAATCGGTCAAGCTCTGTGACGATCAGCACATCACCACTTTCAAGGATTTCCTCTTTCAACATAATATATCGTGGCCTGTCAAAGTCTTTACCTGTTCTCTGGTCTGTATAAACTTTGCTTTTATACAACTGGATATTATGTGTTTTGCAATACTTGGTAAGTTCTGCAATTCCTCTGTCTAAGTGCTGGTCCTTTGTGCTTGTCCTGTGATAAGCTACATATTTCATTCTGACACCCCCTTATCGTATAAATCGCAGTTTCCACCATCAATAACGGTAGAGGGCTTTTCTTCGTACATCTCACATTTAGAAACATTGTATGGCATATTCGTATCGTCATATTTGTATAGGCAATCCGTACACACCAAATCAGCGTTTCTGATAAGTTCAAACTTTAGCTTGTCATTCTTAAACTTATCGTTCATCTGAACACCTCATTTCTTTGCCGAACAACTGTTCGTTTCTGATTTGATAATATCAGGCAGGTATCAAAAAGTACACCTCTTTTTTGAGAATAATCAAAAGTTTTATCTTGTACTTTTTGAACCCTATTTTTAAGCCTTTAGAGATAGTATCAAATTTTATAAATTTTGATACCACATCAACAAGCTGCCATTGCTCGCTGTTTTGCTCTGTATCTTTTCATTGATTGACTGATTCGTGCATTACGAGTGCCATAGCTTGAATTTTCTTTATTTGTCATAAGTTCCAGATTGTCAATACAATTATTTGCTTTGTTCTCGTCCTTATGATTGATTTGCATACCCTCTGGAATTGCACCTTTATGTGCCATGTAAACTAACCTGTGAACTCTCATGTGCTTTTTGATTCCCTCATCATTGCACACATCAACCTGCTTATATCCTCTATGGGTAAAGCCTTGCGGTAAGAGTCTGTCACTCTTAAGGCTGTAAACCTGCCCGTCAGTAGAAATAAGGTACTTTGAAAATCCCTCGGCTTGCTCCCATTCAATGGGTGTATTGCTTTTATGCTGTGTTGTCTCCGTCATTGCCCTCAACCTCCGTTTCGCCGGTATTGAGAAACTCAATGAATTTATCCACATTCACAAGAAACTTATTACCGGACTTAATATGCACGATTTTGTTCTGTTTGCACATCTGCCAAAGTGCTTTATATGAAATACCAGATTCATCTGCAAGAGTCTGTAAAGGCACCATACGAGGAATGCGTACATCTGATACAATAAAGTTAAACTCCTGCTCTGGTAAAGTGTTCGTATTGTTTGTATTATTCTTCTTTGCCATTTTGTATTCTCCCTTTCGATTAGGGACACGAATACAAATTCATCTGAACTATTGTATTGTTGTCCATGTTTTTGTGTTTGCTCCGTCTGGACAACTGGACTATTCTTTAGTGACCGATTTATTTTATTCTCAATTTTATGTTTATCCCCAGAGGTTCTCTGTTGACTTCTGGTGAACTTTTATCCTATACCATAGGAATACATTACCTTATGACTTCTGATTCAATCTGGATTATCCTGTGTTATTCTGGGCTTATCCTTTATGCTGTCTGTTCGTCTGGATTCCATGCGGAAGGCTTCTTAAACGCATTGACCTGTTTTTCAATGTTTCTAAGGTGGAATCCCTGCATATACACAGAAGCAAGACCCTGTTCGGCTTCTTTCAGTTCAGATTCTTTCAATCTGTCAAAAGCCTGTTCAGCAGAAGATTTGCTACCCTCAAAAGCACGCTCCCTAATCTTTGCAGATACCATATCAGCATAAGCAGGATATTTAAGTAGTTCCAGAACGGCCTTGCTACCGATAACACCAGAATTGATAGAATCTGTCAAAACCTTAGTAATACGGTTCGCATGATTGCTGTTCATTACCTTAGGCATCTGAGACATAAGCTGAAGTGCTTTGCTCTGTACTGCCTGTGTATCGTCCTTTTCATTTGCATAGTCATAAGCATGATTGCGGATTTCCTCAACCCTGTTATTCATACGGTCATACACAAAAGCATTTTCAGCAACCATATCCTGCAATTTGCTCTGGAGTTTGCCATAGATTTCATTTACCATGTTCTTATCTACACGCTTATACACAGAAATAAAATCTCTGACACTTGCAACCAGAATACGCACATCATCAATGGTCTTTGTTTTTCTGAACTGTTCAAGCAGTTTATTGTAGTTCTCAACGATAGTCAGCCCGTTGTTTGCAATAGTATTGACTTTAGCCATTTTCTTCTTCCTCCCATTCGATATTTTCGTTTTCGTCTGACACAATCACAAATCCTTGTTCCTTGTAGAATGTATCATACGCACCTTGCGTTACCTCTGTGGTAACTGTTCCGTTTGTAATCTTAACCATTATTCATCTACCTCGTTTTCATCTGGGGCATTGTTCCATTCTTCTTCCCAGTCATCTTCGTTCCAGTCCTCGTTTTCTTTACCGTATGGAACAATCCTAATCACAGTAGGAGCAGTATCTTCTGTACCGTCTAAAAGAAAAGCAGTATTTGCACCATAAGCCTTGTCAATGATGTACTTACAAGCATTGAATCGGTCCTTGTTGTATCTGTCATTGGCAATCTGGATTATGCTTTGCAGAGCTTCAACGGTAGAAGATTTAAGCAACCTCTGAAATTGCTCCTTTTGTGATTTCTGCTCTGCGGTTTGCTTAGGTCTGCCTTTTGGATTACCGCTTTGTCCTTTAGCATAAGGCATAGAAAATCACTCCTTCCTACATATCATAGATGTTCACGCTCCTTGTTGTAGGATTCCAGTTCTCTATGAATTTCTGTTTTACTTTATTTTGTGTGAGATGAGATAAAATCTCTTGTTTTTCCTGTATCTCTGCTTTGAGAGATTCGATCAGCATATTGTAAGCCTGTGTTCCCGTTTGGGGTTTATGCTTCAATGTAATGTCTGCTGATATGCGTTCTACCTGCATTAGTGAACACCCCCTTATTGTTAATGTACTGTTATCTGTTTGTGTATCTGTCTACTTTATAGACACTTTTTGAAATTCTTAATTTGCTCAAACACATCAAATAATGGCTTTTATACACTCATAAATGCTGTTTTACACATAGATTTTGAGTTTTGCACTTTCTTGATTTTGGGGTCGCAGGGTACCAATTATTAGTACCTTAGAAGCCCTCTTTTATAATGAATTGTGCATTTGCTTTACGGTTCGTATTACATCTTCTGGCATACCAAAATTGTTTTCACGATAATATGCAATGACCTGTTTTGACCTGTCGCCCTGTTTCTTAAACGCATACCATTTTTTCAATGCCTTGCGTAGCACCTCAACATCAACAATACATTCCTTGCATTTGTATAAAGTTTCACTAATTTCTTTACCAGAGTTAGAGGTCGTCAAACATTCAAACACCTCTTGCACACAACCATTCAGCATAGGTTTAATGTTCTTTTCGCATATATCAGTAAATGTTTCTTGGTATTGGTCAATTAGCTTTCGTAAAGACTTTCTTGTGAGAATATCCTCTAATGACATTCTATCGGCATACATACTATCGAGCATTCGTTCTAAGAATACAAACTCAACACGAATAAGGTTGCTTTCCACTAACGGATTTCCTTTATCATTTTGTTCCTTAGACTTGTTGTAAACTTTCAAACGGTAATAATGGTCTTTTCTGTATATAATGCTGTCTTGGTCCTTACGAAAGGTTTTCTTTTTGTCCCTTGCTTCCTGCGCAATAAAAGTTTTGTCAACTGATTTCTCAAACAGATTGATTACATCTTTCGGTTTGCATTTGCCCACACATTTAATAGTAATGTTGCACTCCATGCTTGACACATTCAACTGCTTTAATATCTCGTTGGAGTAATTACCTTTCATGTGCTTTTTTAAGTATGCTTTCATGTATTCGATAACCTTATCACTAATCAAATCTATCTGAATGCAATCAGATAATTGAAATGGTTGAATGTTGTTTGGTCTTACTGCGTGTGGCAGATTCACATAAGCAGAAACTTTACCGCCTAAGCACTCAATCCATGCAATATCTTTGCCAGATTCATTTGTTAGAGTTTCCTTTGGAAATGTTACGGTTTCCAAGCCTTTTATTGTAAGTTGCATTTGGAAGTTGATTCCGTCTGCACCTTGTAGTTTTTTCTTTCCCATTTTCACACCTCGCCCATTGCTTTCTTTATGTCTTTGATTATTGAAGCTGTTTCCTTGATAATTGCTTCGATTAAAGCAATGTAGCTTTCAGCATAGTAATTTCTTTCGTCAGTCTTTGCTCCGTTCATATTCAATACCTCACATTCTTTGCTCACATATATTCATCAATGCAATTCACATCAATGCTGTTCAAGATTTCCCTTAACTTGATAAACTCTTCTTTAGAGAAAGTGATACCACGCAAAGGATATTGCAATCCGTCTCTGTCAGATACTCGCCATGCTCTAATATCAAACACAGGCTTCTTGTCGTTCCACTTTACAATCGACACTTCCTTTGAGAATCCACGAAAGCCCACCATGATAGTGTCAATATGTTCCTTTACTTCATACTCGGTAACCTTACCAGCATTACACGCAAATTCATGCTTATTTGTTTTGTTATCCATTTTCCTTGTTCCTTTCCTTTTGATTTTAGGCAACAAAAAAGAGAAGCCAGTTAAACCTCGTCTAAAGGTAACTTTGCTTCTCTAAGCATTCAAAATATTAAATTAACTGGTCTTTTCCGACCTGTATATATTATACCACATTGTTTTCTGAAAGTACATAGGCAAAATAAACTTTTTTCCTTATTTTTCCGACTATTTTCTTGAGGTCCTTTTTATATATAATCCTCAGATTAACCAGATTGACCCCAGATTGATTTTAATGGATTAACCTATATTTTATATATCCTATTCCTAAAAGTCAATTCTGGATTATCTGGGAACTTCTGATGATATCTCTTAAATAAACAGTAATAGAATAGTATAAAGTTGTTTTGATTATCTGTAAAATACAAAGAAATTTAAGGGCAAATAAACCGAAACTCATTTGTTCAGTTTTGCATTGTGCAGTATGAGAGATAATTGTCATAAAAGCCTTTAACTGCAATACTTTGTTAACCTTTTCTACCTTGCAAAAAGTGAAACTCAATGCTGTGTTTTTG
Organism: uncultured Clostridium sp.; assembly: GCA_900540335.1. Taxonomy (GTDB): domain Bacteria; phylum Bacillota; class Clostridia; order Lachnospirales; family Lachnospiraceae; genus Brotaphodocola. Next base: position 20,206 of record UQFC01000017.1, read on the forward strand.
CTATGTTGCTTGTGATGTCAGTATTACGCTTGCTGAACAAACAAGCACAATCTTTAAAAAAATTGATTCAACCATGCGCGGAAATATTGCCATGGAAATCCGGGCAGTCGATGAGGCCTTTCGCCCGGAGCTTATTATCTTCGCTCCGGCTCTTCCGGCACTGGGAAGAACTACTGTGGACGGGGTTCAGCGTCTGCACGGCGTGGAAATCTGCAAAACAGAGCTTTCCAGAGATCCCAAAAATCCTGTGGTGGAAGACAATCTGGTCAGTCTTCTGAGTCGGATTTATGAAGAAAAGATTCAGCTGAAACGTCTTCCTGAGATCCGGAGCAGTTCATTTTCTCTGACTGAAAGCCGTATTTTTGTATGTGATGCAGAAACAGACGAGGATCTTTCCCGCATTGTCCAGGCCGCAGACAGCAGCCAAAAGACGACTCTTTACATCGGGACTGCAGGCATTGCCGACCGCCTCATGGAGCTGGAACGGCCGTCTTTCCCTGCACTGGGAGTAGCTGCCAGCATCAGCACCGTAACAAACCGCCAGATGCACTTCTGCGAACAGCAGGGCATCACCCTGATCCGTCTTCCTGTAGACAAAATCCTGCAGGGCAGCGACACGGCAGAGCGTTATGTACAGGAAGCTGTCGATGCCTTAAACCGCGGCGAAGACACTATCTTTCTTACAGATACAGCCTACAATCGGGAGCTTCTGGAAGCTTCCTACCAGGCGGGCGATACCCTTGGCCTCACTCCCCTGGAAATCGGCGATCGGGTCCGCTCAATTATCGGTCACGGCGCTACGGAAATTCTCAGACAGGCAAAGGTCTCCGGAGTTTTCCTTACCGGAGGGGACACTGCTCTTGGCCTGCTGATGAACATTGGCGCAGACGGTTCGGAGATCCTGTCCGAAATTATGGTGGGAATCCCCCTGATTCAGGTTAAAGGCGGCGAATTTGACGGGCTGAAGCTGGTAACAAAAGCCGGAGCCTTCGGCGCAGATGATGCCATTGCCTTTGCTATGCGTAAATTAAAGGAACATTTATAAATATCACACATCCATTACAAGGAGGTATTCACATGAAGGAATTTTTACTGCCCTACGGAAAAGAAAAACTGACCGCTGCTATTGAGGAAGAGCATCTGGCCGGTGTCCTGCTCTCTGAGCTGCACAGCTACAAAGCTCCAAAAAGCGGTTCTGACCTGGTTCAGGATGCTCTGGAGCACCCCATCGGTACTCCCAGACTCTGTGATATGGCTGTGGGAAAGAAAAATATCGTAGTCATCTCCTCTGACCATACCAGACCGGTTCCCAGCCACATTATGATGCCGCTCATTCTGGCAGAAATCCGCAAAGGCAACCCGGACGCAGACATTACCATCCTGATTTCCACCGGACTTCACAGAACCACTACCCAGGAGGAGCTGACTGACAAATTCGGCCCGGAAATTATGGCAAATGAAAAAATCATTGTCCATGACTGTGATGACAACGATAACCTGGTATACCTGGGCAAGCTTCCTTCCGGCGGCAACCTGATCATTAACCGTCTGGCTGCAGAAGCAGATCTTCTTGTAGCAGAGGGCTTTATTGAGCCGCACTTCTTTGCCGGCTTCTCCGGAGGAAGAAAGAGCGTGCTTCCCGGCGTTGCCAGCCGTGAGACCGTTATGTACAACCACAACTCCGGCTTCATCGCAGATCCTCATGCTCGCACCGGTGTGATTGAAGGCAATCCGATTCACAATGACATGCTTTATGCTGCACGTGCTGCCAGACTGGACTTTATCGTTAATGTTGTTATCGATGCTGCCCATGATCCTATTTTTGCGGTGGCCGGCGACTGCGATCTGGCTCACAGAGTCGGACGTGAATTCCTGGCTTCCAAATGTCAGGTAGACGCTGTTCCTGCCGATATCGTTATTTCCACCAATGGCGGATATCCTCTGGATCAGAATATTTATCAGTCTGTAAAGGGTATGACTGCCGGAGAAGCTACTGTAAAAGAAGGCGGCGTCATCATTATGCTTTCCAAGGCCGCTGACGGACACGGCGGCAAATACTTCCATGAAACCTTCCGGGATGAAAAGGATCTGAACCGGATGATGCAGACCTTCCTGGACAGAAAACCAGAAGAAACCATCATCGACCAGTGGCAGTCCCAGATTTTTGCCCGTCTGCTGCTGAAAGCAACTGTAATCTTCATCTCCTCCTGTGATGACCAGCTGGTAGAGGATCTTCATATGGTTCCGGCACACAGCATGGAAGAGGCTATGGAAAAGGCAAAAGCCATTGTTGGAAAAGACGACTACAAGGTAACAGTAATCCCGGACGGTGTTTCCGTCATTGTAAAAGAATAACGCAGGGAGGTTCTGTCTAATGAAATTTATTCTGATACCGGACTCTTTTAAAGGTACTTTAAGCTCCGCCCAGATTTGCGGAATTATAAAAGAAAAAGTGGATCTTCATTTTCCCGGTTCTGAATCTGTCAGCGTACCGGTTGCCGACGGCGGAGAAGGCTCTGTAGATGCCTTTATCACTGCTGTTGGAGGCACAAAGGTTACGGTTCCTGTAAAGGGCCCTTATTTTGAAGATATCGAATCTTATTACGGGCTGATCGACAACGGAAGCACTGCTGTTATTGAAATGGCGGCTGCGGCAGGCCTTCCTATGGTAGAGAACCGGAAAAACCCGAAAAAAACCACAACCTACGGAGTAGGCCAGCTGATCCTGGCTGCCGCAGAAAGCGGCGTTAAAAAAATCATTGTAGGACTGGGCGGTTCCTGCACCAATGACGGCGGCTGCGGAGCTGCCGCAGCTGTCGGCGTAAAATTCTACGACAAAAACGGGGAATCCTTTATTCCCACCGGCGGCACTGTTATCGATATTCAGCGCATTGATCTGAGCCAGAAAGCAGCAATTCTGAATCAGGTAGAGATCGTAACCATGTGCGACATTGATAATCCCATGTACGGCCCCACCGGCGCTGCCCATGTTTTTGCACCGCAGAAGGGTGCAGATGAAGCTATGGTTCTGGAACTGGATGAAGGAATTAAAAATTTAAGCCGCGTTATTCTGGAGGCCTCTGGTCAGGACATCAGCCAGATTCCCGGAACCGGCGCTGCCGGAGCTATGGGCGCCGGTATGATCGCTTTCTTCGGCTCCCGGCTGCAGATGGGTATTCAGACTGTTCTGGATACAGTAAAATTTGACGAGATGATTGCTGATGCAGACTATATTTTTACCGGCGAAGGAAAACTGGATTCTCAGAGCCTTCGCGGAAAGGTTGTTATCGGTATTGCAGAAAGAGCGAAAAAGCAGGACAAGAAAGTCATTGCCGTGGTAGGCGGCGCAGATGACAGCGAAATTGCCCGTGCTTATGAGATGGGCGTTACTGCTGTATTTCCTATTAACCGTCTTCCTCAGGACTTCTCTGTCAGCAGATATCACAGCGAGGAAAACCTCGCTTACACTGTAGACAATATTCTTAGGCTGATTGCTGCTAAATAGAAATACCGATTACCAATTGAATTTGTAAAGGGGGATACTTTAATGAAGATTTTACAGACTGTGAAAAAAATTCCCGGAGGTCTTATGGTTGTTCCGCTTCTTTTGGGCGCCATTGTCAATACCTTCTTTGGCGGAACCATATGGACCATGTTTGACGGAACCTTTACCACTTATCTGTGGAAATCCGGCGCTATGCCGATTCTGGCCGTATTTATCTTCTGTAACGCTACTACCATTAACTTTAAAAAAGCCGGCGTAACCGTTTATAAAGGCGTTGTTATCACAGCCGTAAAAGTAGGACTTGGAATCATTATCGGCCTGATCTGCGGCAATCTGTTTGGAGAAGCCGGTTTCCTGGGTCTGTCCACTCTGGCAATCGTCGGCGCTCTGGCCAACTCTAACGGCGGCCTCTATGCTGCTCTGGCCGGAGAATACGGAGATGCAACTGACGTAGGTGCTGTTTCCATTCTGTCCATTAACGACGGCCCCTTCTTTACCATGGTGGCTCTGGGCGCTGCAGGCGTTGCAAAGATCCCGATGTCCATTCTGGTAGGCTGTATCATTCCTGTTATTGTGGGCTGTATCCTTGGAAATCTGGATGAGGATATTCGGAAATTCTGCGAGCCTGGCGCTTCCATGCTGATTCCCTTCTTCGCTTTCCCGCTGGGAGCAGGCTTAAATATCATGAACCTGTTAAAGGCAGGCGCACCTGGAATCCTTCTGGGTGTTGCATGTACTCTGCTTACCGGTATCGGCGGTTATCTGGTATACAAGCTCCTCCACATGAATCGCCCGGAGGTAGGCGGCGCTATCGGAACCACCGCAGGCAATGCAGCAGCAACTCCCGCTTCTGTTGCTGCAGTTGACGCAACCCTTCTGGCAGTTGCTGAAGCCGCAACCGCTCAGATCACCGCAGCAATTATTGTAACTGCAATCTGCTGTCCGCTTCTGGTTTCCTGGCTCCATAAATTCGAAGAGAAGAAAAGAGCTGCAAAATAACCGGAATCCGGAATGTATTTCTCTGTGAACCAAAACCAGCCGGAACAGTACCTATTTACTGCTCCGGCTGTGCGTATTTCAGGAAAGGAATGAAACTCTTATGAACAATAAAAAAATCATTGGAATTACTATGGGGGATCCGGCCAGCATAGGACCGGAAATTACTGTGAAAGCCTTTGCCGATCCATCTCTGTACCAGCTTTGCCGTCCTCTTGTTGTAGGTGACGCCGGCGTGATGGAAGCCGCTCTTCCGATTGCAGGTCACGAAGAATTGCGGATTCATCGGATTCAGAATGTCTCTGACGCACTCTTTGCCTTTGGAACCATTGATGTTCTGGATATGGGACTGATTGACGTTTCCCGCCTTCAGAGAGGACAGGTATCTGCGGAATGTGGAGACGCTGCCTTCCGCTATGTTACCAAAGTCATTGAGCTGGCCATGGCGGGAGAAATTGATGCCACTGTTACAAATGCCTTCAACAAAGAAGCCGTCAATCTGGCCGGACATCATTATTCCGGACATACAGAAATCTATGCGGAGCTGACAGGAACTAAAAACTACACCATGATGCTGGCCCATGAAAACCTCCGCGTAGTTCATGTTTCTACTCATGTTTCCCTCCGTGAGGCCTGCGATCGGGTGAAAAAGCAGAGGGTTCTCGATGTTATCCGCATTGCTGATCAGGCCTGCCGTGATCTGGGCATAGAAAAGCCCCGCATCGGAGTGGCCGGATTAAACCCGCACAGCGGTGAGCACGGCCTGTTTGGACGTGAGGAAATTGACGAAATTATTCCCGCAATTGAAGCAGCTCAGGCAGAGGGCATCTGCGCAGACGGACCTGTTCCTCCGGATACGGTATTTTCCAAGGCCCGCGGCGGCTGGTATGATATTGTCGTAGCCATGTATCACGATCAGGGACATATTCCCTTAAAGGTCGTAGGCTTTGTCTACAACCACGACAAAAAAGCCTGGGACGCCGTAGCCGGCGTAAACATTACCCTGGGACTTCCTATTATCCGGGTATCGGTCGATCATGGCACAGCCTTCGATCAGGCTGGAACCGGAACCGCCAGTGAACTGAGCCTGCGCAACTCCATCGAGTATGCTGTAATGTTTGCGGAAAATCGGAAATAGCTTTGTATATTTTCCACATAGAAACAGGAAAATCCGCCAAAAAATATACAAAACCGTGAAATTGTGCTGTGAACCATAGAAAAGTCTTCTTGTAGAAGGAGCGCTTACAATGATATGCTAAGCTTATCAAATGAATAAAGCGCGCGTATTCAAAATAATTAAGAAGGGAAGACAGTTATGAAAAAAGTAATCAGTTTATCTATGGCAGCAGTCATGACTGTAAGTATGGCTGGATGTGGCAATAATCAAACCACACAGGAAAGCACCGTTTCCGAATCTGCAGCAACAACAGCAGAAACTGAAGCAGAAACTACGGCTGCAGAAACCTCTCCATTTGAAGAAAGCAGCAGCGAAACGCTTTCCTGGGATATGGCAGAGGAAATCCTCACTCATATCAGTGATCCGGAATTTCCTGACTATGAAGTAAGTGTTCTGGATTATGGTGCTGTTCCTGGAGATGGAAAACTGGATACCGCCGCCATTCAAAGCGCCATTGATGAAGTAAGCACCAAGGGCGGCGGAAAGGTAAGCATTCCCGCTGGAGATTACGACACCGGAGCCATTACTTTAAAAAGCAATGTAAATCTTTGCCTGGAAGAAGAAGATACGATTCTCAAATTTACCAGGGACATTACCCATGAAAACTATCCTCTGGTATTTGCACACTATGAAGGTTCCAAGCTGTATAACTGGAGTCCGTTTATCTATGCTTATCAGCAGGAAAACATTGCCGTAACCGGAAAAGGAACTCTGGACGGACAGGCAGACAAGGATACCTGGTGGAACTGGAGCCGAAAATACAATGAAGACGGCACCACATCTAACCCATCCTCTGCAGATGCAAAGCTTCTGCGTAAGATGACCGATGATGGTGTTCCGGCAGAGGAACGAGTTTTCGGTGAGGGTCATTTCCTCCGTCCCAACTTCTATCAGCCCATTGAATGTGAAAATGTACTGATTGAAGGCGTTACCATTTTAAACTCCCCCATGTGGGAATTAAATCCTGTTCTTTGCACCAATTTTACCGCCAGAGGTGTTCATATTGACACCCACGGTTACAACAATGACGGCTGTGATCCGGAAAACTGCAATTATGTGCTTATTGAAGACTGTTACTTTAATACCGGTGATGACTGTATCGCAGTAAAGGCCGGACGAAATCGGGACGGACGTGAACTTGGTGAGGCCGGCTTCCCAACTCAGAACCTGATTATCCGCAATAACATCTTTGCTGACGGCCATGGCGGCATTGCCTGCGGCAGTGAGATGAGTGGCGGCATTAAAAATCTCTTCGCTGATAACAATACCTTTGACAGCCCCAACTTAAACTATGCACTGCGTTTTAAAACCAATGCGCAGCGCGGAGGCGCCATTGAAAACGTATACCTTCGCAACTCTAAGGTAAAATCCGTAGGAAATGCCGTTGTACATGCGACCATGCTTTACGATGTAGGACGCGACGGTGACTATCTGCCTCAGTTTAAAAATATCACGATTGAAAACCTGACCAGCAGCGGCGGTGAGTATGGTATTTTCATGGAAGCCTTTGACGAGGTTCCGATTACCGGACTTGTTCTGAAAAATGTGGATATCACCAATGTAGGTACTGATATCCGTGCACTGAACTGGGAAGATCCGATTTTGGAAAATGTCTCCATCAATGGAAAGAGTTATCCCAGACCGGTAGAAACTAAGATGATCGGTACTCCAGTTCCAGGCGAAAAAATCGAAGGCAGCTCCGTTCTTCTTGGCGGTGACAGCTCTGAACTGACCTATGAATGGAAAATGGCTGACGCTGTTGACGGATCCTACGAAACTGTTGGAACAGACAAAACATTTTCCGTTCCTGCTGATGCCGCCGGCAAATACCTGACTCTGACAGCAGCAGACAAAAAAGGGAATACTCAGACCAGCATGGCTTACAAAATTTTGAAAGAGAAAAAGGCCGCTGGTGTTACAGATGATGAGGAAGTGATCCGCGCAGCTGTAAAAGGCTATATTGATGAAGATGAGGTTCTTGATCTGAACCGGGAAATCACCAACCGCGACTGTGCAAAGCTGCTTGGCAAGCTGTGGGGTCTGACTGCTCCCAAGGAGACAGTTGTCATCTCTGATGTTCCAGAATCTGACCCGGATTACGGTGTAATTGCAGCAGTTGTTGAAGCTGAAATGATGAACTTAAAGGATCCCAACGCTACAGGTGCCCAGGGTACCCTTTACAATGCCGGCGTCACTCAGGATGAGGCCGCAAAGAGAACCGCTTTCCTCCCGGACGCTTCCATCAACCGCGACGAAATGGGCTACATTGCCCTGCTCTCCTGCGGCGTTCCTTACAACGAAACGCTGGGAACAGAACCAAAATTTGATGATGCGGCAGAGATCGATTCCGCATACGAGGATAACGTCGGCGCCAGCCAGTATTTGGGTTTCGTAGAAGCAAAGGAAGGAAATAAATACATGCCTAAGGACAAGACTACACTGGGCGAATTAATCCACATTGTAACCCGCATTTCTGATTTTGCCAACAAATAAATTTCTCCTTTTACTGCAGGGCCCGAAGACCTTTGTCTCCGGGCCCTGTGTGACTCTCCGTCTGGCAGAAGCATGCTTTCTATGCTATAATAACCTCAGACTGCAAAGGAGAACTTTAATTATGAACCATATAAAAACAATCCGCCAGCATTTATCCTCTGTTAAGGTACGTGTTCTGATTTTCCTGTGTTTTATGAGCGCTCTGTTTGTATTTTCCAATGTATATTCCATTTATCATGGCCTCCGTTCCGAACAGCAGTTTAACCGAGTGCTGACAAAATATTACTCCATTAATCAGTTTATGACTGTCTTTTCTGACAGTCCTGTTCTATTTGAAGAATATATTGAAGACAAATCTGAAGAAAACTGGATGCGCTTTATCAACAATGAGCTCCATGTTCAAAATGCCTTGCGGAAAATGACACAAGAAGCAGATGGTATGTCTCTGGAAAGCTTTCTGCTGATGCAGTCTGTTAAAAATACCTATCTGAACTACTATTCCATTGCCAGAAATGGACTTCCTGCCAACCATGAAATCCGCCAGCTGATTCTCATGAAACAAGCTGCTTCCCAGATTGAAACCTATACTGCAGAGCTTCTCCAGGACAGCCTTACCTTTGGTACTGATGTTCACCGGGAAATGCAGCGCCGCATGAATCAGGAACAAAAAATTTCCATGATTCTCGTAGCTGTGGTTTTTGCTGTTTCTGCTCTTTGTCTGACCTATATGAAACAGAGGATCCTAGATCCCCTAAATCGACTTTCTGAAACAGTAGAGGAAATTGCAAAAGAGAATTTTCAGGCAGACGATCTTCCGACAGGACGAAAGGATGAAATCGGTAACTTAAATCTGGCAGTTAACCGGATGAAGCTGGCTATGCGTGATACCATTGGCGCACTGAAAGAAAAGCAGGCTCTGACTCAAAAAGTCCATACTCAGGAATTGGCTCTGATCAACCGTCAGAAAATGCTGGAAAAAGCCAGATTTTCCCTTCTTCAGTCCCAAATCAATCCCCACTTTCTTTTTAATACTTTAAATGTTATTGCCGGAGCAGCCGCTCAGGAACAGGCCAGAGACACCGGCGAGCTCATCCGCAGTCTTTCTGATTTTTTTCGCTATACCCTAGAAAACAAACAGGAACGGGTTCTTCTATCCCAAGAACTGCAGATGACAGGACGTTTTATGTATATTCAGCGAAAACGCTTCGGCAAACGGCTTCTGTACCGTTTGCGGGTAAATGTCGAGCCGGATCACTACCGCCTACCGCCCTTTACTCTCCAGCCACTCATTGAAAACAGCATCCGTCACGGAGTTCTTGTCAAGGAATCCGGCGGTTCAGTAGGCATTCATATCCGAGAAAGCGGAGGAGATCTGGTTATCCATGTACTGGATAACGGCGTTGGAATGGAAAAGGAACAGGTTTCCGCGCTGCAGGCTGCAGCCTCCCAGACACCTCTGAATACAGAAACTGCTGCCAGCAAATTCAGTTCTGCTGTCAGCTTTGGAAGCACGGGGCTAGGCGTCTGCAATGTTTTTGAACGGCTTCACCTGAGTTTCCCCAACAGCCGTATGCGTATTTACAGCAAACCCGGTTCTGGTACCTGTATCGAAATCAGACTTTCTCTGGAGGAATGCAAAGATGTTTAAAATACTGATTGCAGATGATGAGGAACTGTCCCGTTCCGTAATTCGCTGTATTCTGGAATATTATTTCAAAGGAAAATTTCTTTTATTTGAGGCATCCAACGGCCGGGAAGCCGTATGTCTTGCCCTGGGAGAGCGGATTGATGTCGCTTTTCTTGACATTGAAATGCCCGTTATGGACGGACTGACTGCAGGATGGGAAATCAAGCAGCAGTTTCCCTCCTGCAGCGTCATATTTCTGACCGCTTACGCTCAGTTCAGCTATGCCAAACAAGCCATTTCCATGGGCGCTGCAGAATATCTGGTAAAGCCTGCTGGAGAACGTGAGGTTGCAGAAATCATTACACGGGAAATGCAGCGACATTACGCCAGTCACAGCCCGGAGACGGCTCTGACTCCCGCCCTTCCTAGAGCGTCCTCAACAGCTCTGCCAGCTGAGCCCAACAGTCCGGCTGGACAGGGCCGAGCTGCTAAAATCGCTGCCGAGGTTCGTCAGTTGATTGACACACAATACCGTCAGGAATTATCTGTGGAGGAAATGGCTGACCGCTATCAGCTTTCTGTCAACCATTTCAACAAAATATTCAAAGATTTTAACGGAATGCCCTTTCGAGAATATTTAATCAATGTGCGGGTAGAAAAAGCCAAGGAGTATCTGGGCAATCCCCAGATGAATATACGCGAGGTTGGAACTCTGGTTGGCTATATTAATCCCAACTATTTTTCCAGAATTTTCAAAAAGAAAACAGGGTTTACCCCCATTGAATACCGCAATCAGCTGTTCTTTATGTAAAACGGAGGAATATTATGGACAAAAAAAGAACTCGCCGCAGATTGACAGGACTGGTTGTTCTGCTTCTTGTTCTGGCTTCTACTGGAAGTTTCTTTTCTGCGCTTCAGAAGAAAAAAGCTGCAGAAGACAGTACCGCATCTGTTATTTCTGGCATCCAGACTGATTTTCTCACAGAACCTATGAAGCGAGACGGACAGATTATTCTTCGTCTGGCAGACAACCAGAGAGCCGAACATCCTACGTCTGTGGCCTGCGACTATTTTGCCCGTCTGGTCGAGAAACGCAGCAACGGACGAATTCACATTATTACCTATCACTCCTCTGCTCTGGGAGATGAAAAGACTGTTCTACAGCAAATGCGTTTTGGCGGTATCGACATGGTTCGAGCCTCTGTCGCTTTAATGACTGACTACAATCCAGAGCTGACTGTGCTGGAAATGCCATATCTTTACCGAAATTCTGACCACATGTGGCAGGTTCTTGACGGCGAAATTGGAAATTATTTTCTTCAAAGTATGCGAAATAACGGCATAGAAGGCCTGTGCTGGTATGATGCCGGAGCCCGAAATTTTTATACTATGGATAAGAAAATCACGAAATTATCTGATTTGAAAGGACTTTATATCCGCGTCCAGCAAAGCGCCTTTATGATGGATCTGGTCAGTATGCTGGGGGCCAATCCCGTAGAAATGCCTTATGAAATGGTAGGAAGCCAGCTGCGGGAGCACATTATTGACGGAGCAGAAAACAACATTCCCAGCTTTGTCAGCGCCCGACATAGTTCACTTGCCCCCTATCTGGTGCTGGACGGACACACACGAATCCCAGAAATGATTGTTATGAACCAGAAGGTTTTGGAGTCCCTGCCTTTTGAGGATCAAAAAATCATTCGTCAGGCTGCTCTGGAATCATCCGTTTATCAGAGAGAACTTTGGAAAAAAGAAGAAGAAAAAAATTACCAGGCCTTTCAGGAGGCTGGCGGAACCATTACAGAACTGGAAGATCTCAGCGAATTTGTGAAAAAGGTTCAGCCAATCTACGATCAATATGTTCCCCGATACGGAAACGTAATCGAGCGGATTCGTGCAGTAGGACTTACTGACTGAATCCGCTCGAAAGAGCATGGGGGTATTCATACTGCCCCTGTATTACATCATTCCTGCAATCCCGTAAACTGCCAGAGCTGCAATCCATGCCAGAACGCACTGGCCAATCACCATAGCCACTGCCCATTTGCCGCCCAGCTCCCGCTTTACCGATGCAATCGCTGCAACGCAGGGAGTGTACAGCAGACAGAATACCAGAAGAGAAGCAGCTCCTGCCATCGACAGAATGCTGTGCAGAGCCTCTGTACTGCCAAACAGCACAGTCAGAGAAGATACCACGCTCTCCTTTGCCATAAATCCGGAAATCAGGGCTGTTACAATCCGCCAGTCTCCAAAGCCTACCGGTGCAAACAGCGGAGCCAGCCATCCTGCTGCCAGAGCAAGAATACTGTTATGAGAATCTGATACCATATTCAGTCCTGTGTCAAAATTCTGCAAAAACCAGATGGCAATGGTTGCAAGAAAGATAACGGTAAAAGCCCTCTGCAGGAAATCCTTCGCCTTATCCCATAAAAGATGAAGCACGTTTCCTGCCCCCGGCATACGGTAGTTGGGCAGCTCCATAACAAACGGCACTGCCTCTCCCTTAAAGGCTGTTTTCTTGAAAATCAAAGCCATAATAATTCCCATAATAATTCCAAACAGATAAAGCCCAATCATCACCAATGCTCCATGCTGCGGGAAAAATGCCGCTGTAAAAAATGCATAAATGGGAAGCTTCGCCGTACAGCTCATGAAGGGCGTCAGAAGAATGGTCATTTTTCTGTCCCGCTCAGAGGGAAGAGTCCGGCTTGCCATAACTCCCGGCACAGTACAGCCAAATCCAATCAGCATTGGCACAATACTTCTTCCGGAAAGTCCCAGCTTTCTCAGAAGCTTATCCATAATAAAGGCAACGCGGGCCATATATCCGCTGTCTTCCAGAAGAGACAGGAAGAAGAACAGGGTTACAATAATCGGCAGGAAGCTCAGTACGCCGCCAACGCCGTTAAATATGCCGTCGATCACCAGAGAATGAACCACTTCATTCACCTGCGCCGCCTGCATGGCCTGATCCACCGCATCTGTCAGTGCTGTGATACCCGACTCCAAAATGCCCTGGAAAAGTGCTCCAATCACATTAAAGGTCAGCCAAAATACCAGACCCATAATTCCAATAAACGCAGGAATTCCCGTATATTTTCCCGTAAGGAACTGGTCAATCCTTCTGCTTCTGGTCCTCTCCCTGCTTTCTCTTGGCTTGACCACTCCCTCACTGCACACATCTTCAATATAATCAAACCGCATCTGAGCCACTGCTGCCGCCCGATCCATGCCAGTTTCTTCCTCTGTCTGCCTGGAAATTTCCTCCAGAATCATGGCTTCCTTATCTGTCAGCTTTAGCTGCTCCAGAATCTTCGGATCTCCCTCCATAACCTTGCTTCCTGCAAACCGGACCGGAATCTCCGCCTGAGCGGCATGATCCTCAATCAAATGCATCACTGCATGGATTCCTCTGTGAATCCCCTCTTCCCGCTTGCAAAAATCAATCTCCAGGGGACGCTCCTGATACCGGGCCACATGAAGCGCATGGCGAATCAGCTCCTCGATTCCCTCGCCCTTGGCCGCAGAAATGGGAATTACCGGGACTCCAAGAGCCTCCTCCATTTCATTCACCTTGACAGAACCGCCGTTTTCCCGCAGCTCATCCATCATATTCAAAGCCACAACCATGGGAATCTCCAGCTCAAGCAGCTGCATGGTCAGATACAGATTCCGTTCAATATTCGTGGCATCCACAATATTGATAATGCCTCTGGGCTTTTCCCGGATAACAAATTCTCTTGTTACAATTTCCTCGCTGCTGTAGGGAGACATGGAATAAATTCCGGGCAAATCCGTAATCAATGTATTTTCATGACCGCGGATCACTCCGTCCTTCCGATCCACCGTAACTCCCGGGAAATTTCCCACATGCTGCTTGGAACCGGTCAGCTGATTAAACAGTGTAGTTTTTCCGCAGTTCTGGTTTCCCACCAGCGCAAAGGTCAAAACCTCGCTGTCCGGCAAAGGTTTTTCCTCTTTTCGATTGTGGAACTTTCCGTCCTCACCGTATCCCGGATGAAGCTTCTCTTTCTTTTGAGAATTTTTCCAGTTTTCTCTCGCTTTCAGCGACTTTTCCTTCTCCTCCGGCTCTTCAGAATGCTCCCGGGCCTCGTGAGGTTCGCTGATCTCAATATTTTCTGCATCCTCCAGACGAATCGTCAGTTCATAGCCGTGAATGCGCAGCTCAATGGGGTCACCCATCGGCGCATATTTGACAACGGTTACTTCCGTTCCCTGAATCAGGCCCATATCCAGAAAGTGCTGGCGCAGCGCACCGCTTCCGCCTACTGCAAATATGGTCGCTGTCCTTCCAATCTGCAATTCACTTAATTTCATGCTTCTTATCCTCTCCATATTAGTCTTGTCTAACTTTGCGTTTTTACTATACGATAAATGAGAAAAAAAGTCAATAAAAACATGGAACAGTTCTTCAAATCAGCTATCGTTCAACCATATATCTGTCTGCCTGTTTACCTCGGAGAAGAAGCCTCTGGAATTTTATCTTACAATCTCATTTTGTCAGACACACTTTCTCGAATAACCAGTTTATTTTCCAGTTCCAGATCCGATGGTCTTACGCCGCTCTCCATATATCTAAGAAGCATTTCTGCACCTTCTGCCGCAATCTGGCTTGCATTTCTCTCCACAGTTGTCAGCTGAAGATCCGCATATCTCGGCAGTTCCAGATTATCAAAACCAACCAGAGAAATATCCTGAGGAACCCTGATTCCCCGTCTGGCAAAAGCATTCTTTGCAGCCACTGCCATTTCATCATTAAAACACAGAATCGCCGTAAGATTTGGATGCTCATCCACAAGCTGATTGGCAGCTAAATACCCGCTGTTGTATCGGTAATTTCCATGAACTACCGGAAACTGATGAATCGAATATCCCCGTTTTCGTACTGCCTGAATCCATCCCTGATGTCGAAAAATAGTTGCCTCCAGATTCGGCGGCCCCTCAATAATTCCAATATTTCGATGTCCGTGATCCAACAAATATCCCATTGCTTTTTCCATTCCTCTTGCTTCATTTGTCGTAACTACCGGAATATCAATCGGAACCCGGCGTCCAATCGCCACCATAGGTATCTGAAAGGCAAAGGCCTCTTCCAGAAAATCCAGATCCTGATCTCTTTGTGACATAATCAAAAGCCCATCGTACTGACTGGGATTCAGACTCCCCGGTTCATGCAAATCAATTCCTTTTACCACAATCTGATAACGGCTCCCGATAACCCCGTAAACTCCTGTCAGAACACTGTGCAGTACATACGGAGATGTAGCTGTACTGATGCTGGAAAAATACAAACCGATAATATGAGATTTCGAATGCCGCAAATGAAGTGCTGCCTGGTTAGGCATATATCCCATCGATTCAGCCAGCGCAATAATCTCTTCTTTCTTTTTTGCATTCACAGGGCCATTCCCGGTCAGAGCCCGGGATACCATGGAACGGGATACTCCCGCCCTTTGCGCAATATCTGTAATAGTAACAGCCAATTGATTTTCTCCTTTCCTTCTCCAACAGGACAGACTAATAATATTAAAATCATT
This sequence comes from uncultured Clostridium sp., assembly GCA_900540335.1. GTDB lineage: Bacteria > Bacillota > Clostridia > Lachnospirales > Lachnospiraceae > Brotaphodocola. The sequence goes on from UQFC01000017.1 coordinate 35,562, forward strand.
ATACCATAAAAAACTTTAGTGAAACGGATTTCACTTTTTATTTTAAAAACAATAAATAATACACAATATATTTCCTTTAAATCTCAAATATTTTGCTTTTTACGTGATAAAATATAACAAATTCATGTTTTTATCCAGAATATATAGTGTACTATGTATATAATTCTATGTTTTTTTTATTTACTTTTACCCTTTTCCTGTTTTGAAAAATATGTTAGAAAAATACTATCAATTACGTTGATTCAGAAGGGAGAATATTTATGAAAAAGAGAACAAAACAGGTAATTTCTTTCAGTATCGCGTCTGTTATGGGACTTTCTCTGACTGCTTGCGGCGGAACGCAGACAGAATCACCTCAGACCACATCTGCTGAAACAAAGGCCGAAGCAACTCAGGGATCTGCAGAAACCACTGATTCCGGCGAGCCCGTAACCATTCGTTTCTGCTGGTGGGGAGGCGACTCCCGTCATGCTGCTACAGAAAAAGCAGTACAGGCTTTTATGGAAAAATATCCTAATATTACCGTAGAATGTGAATACGGAGCATGGACCGGTTGGGAGGAAAAACAGTCCTTAAGTATCCTGAGCGGCGACTGTGCTGATGTGCTTCAGCTTGGTTCTAACTGGGTTCATGATTACTCTAAAGGCGGAGAATCTTTCCTTGATCTGTACCAGTACAGCGATATCATCGATTTAACCCAGTTCCCGGAAGACAAATTAAAAGAGGATGAGGTAAATGGAAAGCTGATGGCAATTCCGATTTCTCTGACTGGCCGTCTGTTCTATTGGAATAAAACAACCTTCGATGAGATCGGTGTTCCCATTCCTACTGACGAAGAATCTCTAATGGCTGCCGGAGCCGCTTTTAAAGCATATAATGAAGATTATTATCCCCTTGCCCTGGGTGAATACGACAGAATGATTTTTATGGTTTATTATCTGGAATCTAAATACGGAAAAGACTGGGTAACTGACGGAAAAATGAATTATACAGAAGCAGAAATACAAGAGGGCCTGGAATTCATGAACAGATTGGAAGCAGAACACGTTATTCCATCTATTGCTACAATCAACGGCGATATGTCTGACTCCCTGGATAAAAACGCAAAATGGATTGATGGAAAATACGCTGGCTTAATGGAATGGGATTCCGCTGTTACTAAAGTAAAAGATGCTATGGAAGGCAGTGTAAATAAACCGAATCAGGAATTCGTTATCGGTGACTTCATCAAATTCGGTGAATACCAGGGCGGCTTCACCAAACGTTCT
>UQFC01000018.1 GCA_900540335.1 uncultured Clostridium sp.
TATTGTTCACACCCAATGGGATAAACATCGGGGTGACAGGATTCGAACCTGCGACTTCCTGGTCCCAAACCAGGCGCTCTAGCCAAGCTGAGCCACACCCCGGATCTCTGAAAATCTTTTTGTTTGTGTTGCCTTTGTGTTTATCAGCAACGCGAGTATCATTATATAATAGCTTTTGACATTTGTCAACTATATTTTCAAACTTTTTTTAAAAAAATTTTTTCAGCTTTTTTCCCTCATTTTTCCATGCCCGGACACCCTGATTCCGGGTCTTTTCCGGAATCAGAAGAGGAGCTTTTTCTCAGCCCCTCTTCCGCAGCTTCTTCAGAATTTCCAAAAAGGATTCCATCCTTCCGACTTTCCGGCAGTTTCTTTTTCCCCTTCAGTCCAGATAGTAAATCTGATAGGAGGGCCTTCCTTCCCCGTCCAGCTCCATAATCATGTAGGAGGGTCTGTGGCCTTCCTGGCGGGGATAAGACAGGCTTCCCGGGTTCAGAATCGTTACCTTGCCTCCCTGCTCCAAATAAGGCCTGTGCGTGTGACCATACATGGCAATATCGCATCCCCGTTCGATCGCCTCCTCCCGGAGAGTTTCCACGCCCAGAGAAACATTGTAATAATGACCATGGGTCAGCAAAATCCGATGACCTTCCAGCTCCAGTTCAATTTCCCTCTCCAGAGCAGAGAAAAAATCATTGTTTCCTTTTACCATTTCCAGCCGGCAGTCCTTATCCACCCATTCTTCAATCATATATTCACTGCCCTCTGCATCACCCAGATGAATCAGCATATCAAAAGGAGCTTCTTCTTCGATGATCCGCTCCAGGTTATCGTCCTTTCTGTGCGTATCGCTTACGATCAGTATTTTCATCAGAATTCCTCCTCCAGAACCTTCTTCAGCCGGACCTTCATTGCCTCCAGAGCCTTTCCTCTGTGACTGATTTTATTTTTTTCTTCTATCGTCAGCTCTGCAGAGGTTTTTCCGAATTCCGGAAGATAGAGAATGGGATCATAGCCAAAGCCGCCGCTTCCCGCCGGCTTTTCCGCAATGAAGCCTTCCATGGCTGCTTCTGTATGAAGCACTCTTCCATCTGGAAGTACCGCTGCAATATTGCAGACAAAGCGGGCAGAACGCTGTTCTCCCTGCGCGTCTGCCAGACGATCAATAATGTTCTGATTCTTAATATCATAGGAGGTATCCTCGCCAAGATAACGGGCAGAATAAATTCCGGGCTCTCCGCCGATATAATCTACCACAAGGCCGGAATCATCCGCCAGAACAATATCTCCGGTACATGCCCATACCGCCCGTGCTTTAATTTCTGCATTTTCTCCAAACGTAGCGCCGTTTTCCACAATCTCCGGATCAGCCTGTGCCTCTTTCATGGAGAGTACAGGACATCCCAAATCCTCCAGTATCAGTCGGATTTCCTTCATCTTTCCGGCATTGCCGGTAGCAAATATAATTCTGTGTTTCATCATTTCTCACCTGCTTTTCTGTTACGATGTATAGGCCTTCAGGCACAGATTGCATTCCTGGGTCTTTTCAGCCCGTTCCCACTGTTTTCCGTCAGGGCTGAGATATCCCTCACCGTCTGTCAGATCGATCCGGCATTTGCCGTCTCCTGCATCATATTCGATGGCAGCCGGATGAACCGCCCCTGGCGTTGTTATTTTTATCATGATTCCAAACCGTTCCCCCGGTTTCAGCATCACCGGCTGTTTCAGGGGAATGGTATAATATCCCGCATATTCCAGATGTCCGGACGCACAGAGTTCTCTCTGCTGAAAACAGGAGGTTTCCAAAACATCTGTCTCCTGAGGAAGCTCCCTCACCACATAAACCTCATAGCCGCTGTTTTCACCCGTGGCATAAAATCCTGCTGCCTCCAGAGCTTCTTCGCTTTCCGCCGTATAGACGTTTACTGCCCAGACTGTTTCCGCGCCGTACCCGGCCTGTCCGATCCATCCGCACAAATCGCTCTGATAAATCCTGTCGTAACGATCCGTATCCTCTGTCTTTTTATACTGAATCGCCGTTTTCCCCAGATTGGCATCATAGTAGGACACATAGAAAAACCCGTCTGTTCCAAATCCGGTTCCCCAGCTGTTTTCACAGAGAAATGCCCCGTCTCCGGGAACCTCTTTCGTAAAATTTTCTGCCGGGTAATTGTCATCCCAGCCAATAATCACAACATCATGATTCGGTGTTTTTTCCTCCGGACAGCAGTATGCGCCGGATTCCCTGTTATAATATACAGACAGGCTGTCCCTGTTCTGAAGACTGGTATACAGGGCGCTCTGCACTCCGCCGCTTTCATATACCGCCTGTTTGATCGCTTTCCGATCTCCGGAGGGAAGCAGACGGATTTCCTGAACATGCTTTGCCGGCTTCAGACCAGAAGGAGAAATTCCGTCCCCATAGGGATCCTCTGCTTCTAAAACAGGTCCCTGCCAGGAAAGCAGATACGCCATGGACATAATATAGTCTCCGCCATATTTCTGTCCCAGATTAAAACTGGGGTTCTTTGACATATGATCCTCGGAAAAATCAAATACTTCATCCGGAAGCAGACTGTTTTCCAGAGCCTGAAGGGATGCAAAGGCCCAGCAGGTTCCAAGCTCTCCCTGATCCTTTACCGGAGCCGCCCGCCCCTCTTCTCTTGCGTCATATCGTTCCGGAAGCGCCATCTCCTCTGAGCTGTTATTTTCGCTCTCCTCCGGTTTTTCTGCCTGTTCCCGGCCGTCTTGCCGCCCTCCGTCATTTTCGCCTTTAACAGCCTGTTCTGAAGCTTCTGAAGACATTTTCTTCGCCTTATCGTCCGGGATTTCCATGCTTTCCGGCTCTTTCGCCCTCTCAGCCAGAGCATCTCCGTTTTCCGTCTCCTCCGCCTTTCCGTCCGGGCATACTCCGCCTTCCCATCCGGAATGTGATTCCGGTTTGTATCCTGAACAGCCGGCCGCCCCGGCCACAGTCAAAAAAACTGCGGCTGCAAGGACTCCCGTCCGTCCGGACCGGCGGCATCTCCGCTTTTTCTCACGTTCCGAATCACTCACGCTCAGTTCCTCAGCCTTCCTTTTTTGCATCATCCGTTTTCCGTTTCGGAGGTCTCGGTCCCAGGAACTGATAATAATATGTTTTCATCATACCGTTATAGATTTTTCTGTTTCGATCTGCTTTCCGTCCCATATATTTCTCCACATCCTCATAAGATGTAATCAGAAATGCAGACCAGGAATCCAGGGCCGCAAACCGCTCGCCTAACTGAGTATAGAGGGCCGGAAGATTTTTCTTCTCCTCAATCCGCTCCCCGTAAGGCGGGTTTGTAACCAGAAAGCCGTATTTCTTAGGATGGCTGAGCTGGTTTACCGGCCGCTGCTGAAAATGGATCATGTGACCTACTCCTGCCAGCTCTGCATTGGCTCTTGCCGCCTTAATAATATCTCCGTCAATATCATATCCCTGGATATCCACCTGGACAGTATCATCCACCAGCTCCTGAGCCTCATCCATTGCCTCATACCAGCACTTTCTTGGAATAACCTGCTTCCAGTCCTCAGACAGGAAGGAACGGTTCATTCCCGGCGCCATATTGGCCGCTATCATGGCTGCCTCAATCGGAAAGGTTCCGCTTCCGCAGAAGGGATCCACAAAAATCCGGTCCTTTCTCCAGGGAGTCAGCATAATCAAAGCCGCTGCCAGTGTTTCCTCGATCGGCGCCTTGCTGGTCAGCTTCCGGTATCCTCTCTTGTGAAGGGAATCTCCGGTGGTATCCAGAGCCACTGTCACAATATCCTTATACAGGGACACACGAACCGGATAGCTGGCTCCTGTCTCCGGAATCAGCTCCGCCCCGTATGCCTTTTTCATCCGATCTACCATCGCTTTTTTCATAATAGACTGGATATCCGAAGGGCTAAACAGCTTACTTTTAATGGAATTGGCCTTTTTCACCCAGAATTTTCCGTCCAGAGGAATAAACTCCTCCCACGGCAAAGCCTTCGTTCCCTGAAAGAGTTCTTCAAAGGTCACTGCCCGGAAGCTTCCCACCTTCAGCAGAATCCGCTCCGTAGTTCTCAGGAAAATATTGGCACGGCAGATAGCCTCCGCATCTCCGTAGAAAGTCACCTTTCCATCTTCCACCTTTGCAATCTCATAACCCAGATCCAGAATTTCTTTTTTCAGAACCGCCTCCAGACCGAAATGGCAGGGGGCAATCAGCTCATATACTTTTGTCGCCATATTTTATACCATCTCCTCCGGCTTTCCATTCAGCCGAATCTCCTTCACTGTATTTCCTTCAAAGTCCAGAATCCGGAAAGAGGTGTCCTCCAGAATTCCGTAGGTTGCCGGATTTCCTCCCTTGGGGATGGAAACGGAACCGGGATTTAAAATATAATTCTCCCCAACCTTCTCTGCCTTCAGAAGATGGGTGTGTCCGTGAACAAGAATATCTCCAGCCTTTAACGGCGGCATATTGTCCTGATGAAACACATGGCCGTGTGTTGCAAAAAAGGTCAGGCCGTTTAAAACAAGCACTGCATAATCTGCCAGAACCGGAAAATCCAGAACCATCTGATCCACCTCTGCCTCACAGTTGCCTCTGACAGCCAGAAGCTCCTGCTTCATGGGATTAAGCATGGCAATTACTTCCTTTGGCGCATACTCCCTGGGCAAATCATTTCTGGGGCCGTGATACAGGATATCTCCCAGAAGAATCAGGCGCTCTGCGCCGGACTGGCGGTAAGCCTCCAAAAGCTTTCTGCAGTAATATGCAGAGCCGTGAATATCTGATGCAAACATATATTTCATAGCTGCTGTCTCCTCTTATCTTCTGCCTTTTGGGGCTGCTTTACAGGGGTTCTGCCCCGGACCCTTTCAGGCTTTTTTTACAGTTATAACTGTTATTTTATAGCCTGGCTATAGGGTTGTCAACGAGATCGCACCATATATTTTCCCCTGTAAGCCAAAATACCTCCGTAAACATCAGCCGCCTCATATCCCAGCTGCGCCAGCTGTCTTGCCGCCCTCATGCTGTTCGGCCCGTGATAGCAGTACAGAACAATCAGCCGCTCCCTTGGAAGCTCATCCAGCCTGCTCATCAGCTCCTCTCCCGGAATATGAACCGCCCCGTAAATATGGCCGTTTTCATAGGACTGTCTGTCGCGCATATCAACCAGAACCATATCCCTTCCCTGATCCAGAAATTCCTCTAAATCTGCTGCACTTATCAGATACCACATGGTACTTCCTTCTGTTCTTATCTTTTACTATATCATATACAAAAACAGGGATGCCTGTCATAGGAGGGATTTTCCCGCAGCACCACAAAAAGAACAGGGCACATCATTCCATATGCTCTGTTCTTTCCGTCATTGCTTCAATCGATTTTTCTTCCGGCAGATATCTGCTTTGTTCTTTTACAGGAAAACAGTTTTATCTGTAGCTGTTGTTCTGGCTGTCATTTCTACTGGAATTCCTGTCACAATTCTGGCTGTCGTTTCTGCCGGAATTTCTGCTGGAATTCTGACTGTCGTTTCTGCTGGAATTTTTGCTGGAATTCTGGCTGTCGTTTCTGCTGGAATTTTTACTGGAATTCTGGCTGTCGTTTCTGCTGGAATTTTTACTGGAATTCTGGCTGTCATTTCTGCTGGAATTTCTGCTGTTTTCCATATCCTTGTAATAATCTTTCATGGTTTTACCTCCTGATTCGGCGATCCCTGAATTTGGTTACAGGAGTAGTATGTCTGATCTGCGCAATATTATTCAAAAATATAGATTGATTTTTTTGAGAAAAACCATTATAATTTACTTTGAAGAAATGTGATTTCCCTTAAAATCCGTTTCTTCAGCCTTATTAATTATTTATACTCCCCTCAAAAACAGCCGATCAGCTCCCCTGGTCGGCTGTTTTCCTATGCATTCCTTCTGCTTTTTTCCCTGATTTGTTATAATTTTGTTAAAAAACAAGCTCGCCCGTAGGCTTCTCCGCCTGCGGCGGGTCGTCTCATCAGCCCAATTCTCTTCCAACCCATGGCGATCCCCGCAGAGCGTTTTTATGTCATAGAACGCACTTTTCCTGTGACACAAAAAAACCGCAAAATCATCATCCCCTGATCATTTTGCGGCACTGCCCTTTTGGTATTATCAAATTATTTAAAACATCGTAATGATCTTCACCGGATCCCGGTAATCCCACTCTGACGTTTTGATTCCTGTTTTATAAGTGGAAGCGTGAACAATCTGTCCATCTCCTATGTACATAGCAACATGATTGATACGGGATCCGTTTCCGTAAAAAATCAAATCTCCCGGCTGCATCTCGCTGGAATCGATAGCCTGTCCCTGTGTAGACTGAGAAGTAGAGGAGCGGTTCATGGAAATTCCTGCGCCGTACTGCATCACATATTTAACAAATCCGGAACAGTCAGCACCTGTATGAGGATCGTTTCCGCCAGCCTTATAAGCACCGCCTACAAACTGAAGCGCATAATCTACCAGACTCTGACGGGCATTCTGCTCTGCCTCTTCCTCTTCAGCCGCCTGAATTGCTGCCTCTTCGGCTGCCTTTTCTTCTGCAATCGCCTTCTGAACTTCTGCATCCGGTCCGTTCTGCGCCAGAACCTCTTCTTCTGATGGTACCAGCAATACTTCAGATATCTGAACTGCCTCTTCCTGTACAGGTTCTGCATGGGAAATCATGGGATTGTGCCACATCATTACTCCGGTTACTGCCATTACTGCTGCGTATAATACGGACCGCTTCATTTTCTTCTCCAATCATGAATGTTTTATCTCAAATGTTACATAATTGTTAAATATGTTACGGGCTTATTATACACATAACCAGGATATCCGTCAAGAGATCCTGGTTATTGTTTACATATTGTTAATAATTATTTTAAGATTTTATAACATCTCAGCGATTGGCACAAAAACAGGCTCATTATCTGCGGCGTCCGCCTACAAACCACATAATTACTGCAATCAGTCCCAGCACCGGCAGCATGGGAATAACCAGACTTAAAAAGCCTGTAATCAGCGTAAACAGCAGCATAAAGAACAAGACCACAACAACCACTGCCAACAGCTTCCAGTACCACTTATCCAGGTTGTAATAATGAATATGACCGCGGGAGCTGTTTCCCTGCCCATAGCCCTCATTCTGGCTGTAGGAGCCGTCCTGGTTATAACTGCCGCCTGACTGGCTGTAACTGCCTGACTGGCTGCCTTCACTGAAAAATCCCCGGAAATGATAAGGTTCAAATGCTCCCTCCTCGGCCCCCGGCGTTGTATCCATAATCGTTCGGGCAATCAGTCTGGGGTCTCCCAGCTCATCCATAATATCCTGCTCTGTTCTGCCTTTTTCCTGCTCTGTCCGAATATAATCCCGATAATAAATCAGGTTTTCCCGGACTGTTTCCGGCGGTACATTGCCGGACAGGGCTGCTTCCAGTCCCTGGATAAATTCGTTTTTACTCATTCAGTCTCCTTCTGTTTCAATCTGCCTGTTCCTTAATATCACCCCGGCGATAAGCTGCTGAAAGCTCCTTCAAATCCTCAATCTGAGCCATCAGCTCCTTTCCCTTATCTGTATCGCTTACCATGATTCTGTTTTTCATTTTTTCTACAATGGCAACTCTGGGCGTATTTTCCTGCTCCGGATTAAATGGCTTATGCTCTGCCAGAGCCAGATGATGGGAATTATAAATCAGCGTATAGCCTGCAATTCCCGTATATTTCTGATAAGCCTTGGAAAGTCCGCCATCAATGACAAACAGCTTGCCGTTGGCCTTGACAGGCATTTCTCCATCCTTGATCTTTACGGGCACATGTCCGTTAATAATGTGGGAGCCTCCACCGGACAGACCAAACTCCTGAAGAATCCGATCACAGACTTCTTCCTGCTGACTCAGCTTATAATAAGGATTCAGCCGCTCTCTGTGGGTTGTCTTGTCCGCCACGAAATAGTGCTCAAAGGTTGTCATCTTATCCTTTCCGAATACAGGTGACTTGGCTCCGCACCACAGATACCACATAAAATCTCTGGCACTGTTCTTATCCGGATCATCCTCCGACAGAAAATATGCCTTGTGGATCTGTTCTCCAATATAATCCATAAGTGCTCTTCCTGTCAACTCCTCCCCGTTGCAGATCATTCCCTCAAAGCTTCCGTCCGGCCTCATGGGAATACAGCCGTGGTAAAGAAGATTTCCATTGTGGCACTTATACAGGGCGCCGTTTGTATAAAGGAAACGGATGTGCTTGTGAAGAAGTCCGCTGTGACGGAATGACATAATCAGAGTATGCAAAAGCTCATCCTCTTCCTTTGTAAGGCGCAGAGGATACTTCGGATCAATCGTGGGAAACATCGTATCCAGCATGGGATACTCTGTCCCTTCAATGGTAACCACGCCCCGGTTGTAATCCACCGCCTCCAGCAGAATCCGGTCATCCATCTTGTAGCCGGGGTGGCGCTTGATAATCTGTCCCTCTACCTTAAACTGAATTACGGCAATGGCCTTGTGCATTTTGGCCGCCAGACCCGGATCCACTGCATCGTAAATATTTTCATCAAGAATTTTCGGTGTAAACTGGCTGCAGGGATCGTCCCTGTATACCTTTGAAGCAAACATGGACAGAGGACGAAGATTGATGCCGTATCCATCCTCCAGAACATCGAAGCTGTTGTAGCTGATGGCGATCCGGAGAACATTGCATACACAGGCAGGATTTCCTGTTGCCGCTCCCATCCAGGAAATGTCGTGATTGCCCCACTGAATATCCACATCATGGAAATGCATCAGCTCATTCATAATAATATCCGCCCGCGGTCCACGATCAAAAATATCCCCGATAATGTGAAGACTGTCAATCGCCAGGTTCTGAATCAGTTCGCACAGGGCCACAATAAATTTGTCAGCGATTCCCGTATCAATAATGGAACGAATAATCTCTTCATAATAAACCCGCTTGTTTTCGTCATTGTAATCCACATGAAGAAGCTCATCGATGACATAGCCGAACTCTCTGGGCATTTTTTTGCGAACCTTGGAGCGGGTATATTTGGAGGATACCTCCTTGCAGATCTGAACCAGTCTGTTTACGGTAATCCTCTGCCAGTCCTCGGTTCCCCGCCCCTCCTGAATAATCTTGTTCAAGTTGCGATCCGGATAATAAATCAGGTTTGCCAGCTCCACCTGCTCCTCCTCCGGAATAATGTAACCATAAGTTGCCCGGATCTTTTCTCTGATAATTCCGGACGCGCTGCGCAGCAGATAAATAAATGCCTCATATTCTCCGTGCAGATCGCTGAAAAAGTATTCTGTGCCCTTGGGCAGGCCGCAGATCGCTATCAGATTGATAATTTCACTGGATGCTGCCTTCAGACTTGGATACTCTTTTGCCAGCAGTTTCAGATATGCCAAATCCCTCATTTTCAATCCTCCCCAGGTTGATTTTCTCTAACAAATATAGTAACATAATCTGAGGTAAATGAAAAGTTCTAATCCAAAGATAAGGAGTTCATCCTATGGAACAATTATACGTATTCGGCACGGGAAATGCCGCTGTTATTCATTATTACAATACCTGCTTTGCCATTCGCAGCGAGGATCGTTTCTTTATGGTTGACGCCGGCGGCGGCAACGGAATCCTGCAGATTCTTGACAAAATGGATGTCAGGTATTCCCAGATCCACGATCTCTTTGTCACCCATGAACATACGGATCATCTGCTCGGCGTTGTCTGGATGGTACGCTTTATTGCAACCCGTATGTTAAACGGCACTTATGAAGGCGATCTGAATATTTACTGTCACGATCAGCTTACTTCTACCATTGATACCTTCTGCCGCCTGACTCTTCAGGGCAAATTTTACCGTCTCATCGGCGACCGGATTCATCTGATTCCTGTTCACGACGGGGAAACGCTTTCCATTCTGGACTACCAGGTTACTTTTTTCGATATTCACTCTACCAAGGCGCGCCAGTTTGGATTTACCACCACTCTGAAAAACGGAAAAAAACTGACCTGCGCTGGGGATGAGCCCTACAATCCTGTCTGCGCCCCCTATGTCGAGGGAAGCGACTGGCTGCTTCACGAGGCCTTCTGCCTTTACAGTGAACGCGACCGCTTCAAGCCCTATGAGAAGCACCACAGTACGGTTATGGATGCCGCCTGTCTGGCTGAGGAACTCCACATCGGCAATCTGGTGCTCTGGCATACAGAGGACAAGTCTGTAGGACGCAGAAAAGAGCTTTACCTGAATGAGGGAAAACAGTATTATCATGGAAACCTGTTTGTTCCTGATGACGGAGAGATTCTGGATCTGTAAATTCTGTTTTCATACAGGGCTCTGTTTTTAGAGCCCTGTCATATTTTTTCTGACCTCCCCATACACTGTGAAGAATCATGGTCCGTGTACAGGGAGGTTTTTATGTCCTCAAAAAAACAGCCGTTCCCTATTTTCAAAAACAGGTCTTTTCAGATTCTGGCTGCAGAAGCTCTTCTTCTTGCCCTTCTGTTTTCCGGTCTGCTTGTATCTCCGATTTTACCCGCACCGCCCTGCTCTGTCTCAGACTCTGTTTCAGGCCGGCGTCCTGATTCCGGCAAGGCACCTGATTCCGGCAAGGCTCCCGATTCCGGCAAGGCACCCGATTCCGGCAAGGCTCCCGATTCCGGCGAAAATGCGGACTTCGTACAGAATTCCGACTCCTCAAAGAATCCGGACTCCTCCCGGCAAAAAAATTTCATCCGATGGGTAGATTTCGACGTAACTGCAGAAGCCATGAATCAGGCTCTTTATTATGATATTAACAGCTACCTTTCCCCCTGCCACCAGGACTGGATTTCTCTTCTTGCCTTTCTTGGCGCAAGATACGGCGGCGATTTTTCCCGATATCAGAAAGCAGATCTGGAACACCTGATTCAGAAGCTTCAGAACGGTCTTTCTATGGAAGAAATAACAAAGGATATGAAATATTATCCATATTATCTGGAAGCTTATACAGCCGTTTTAGGAGGCCTTGTAGGGGAATATCAAATTCAGGAACCCGGAAAACCGGATGAAAACGGACATTCAGAGCCTGTCTGGCAGTCCCGATACGGACTGAAGGCATTCAGTCCCATTGCCCGGTATTTTCCTTATGAAGATTATGATGATTTCGGAGCATCCCGCAGCTATGGCTTTCAGCGCCGCCATCTGGGACATGATTTTATGGGGCAGGTGGGAACTCCCGTTATCTGTGTGGAATCCGGGCAGGTCGAGGCGATCGGCTGGAATCAGTACGGAGGATGGCGACTGGGAATCCGAAGCTTTGACAAAAAACGTTATTATTACTATGCCCATCTGAGAAAAAATTATCCCTATCACAAATCCCTGAAGCAGGGCAGCATTGTGCAGGCCGGTGATGTAATCGGATATCTCGGACGCACCGGCTACAGCACCACAGAAAACACCAACAACATCGATACCCCCCATCTTCACTTTGGTCTTCAGCTGATTTTCGATGAATCCCAGAAGGATGGAAACAATGAAATCTGGATTGACTGCTATGAGCTTGCCCGATTCCTTTCCATGAACCGTTCTGAAACCGTCAAAAACCAGGAAACCAAAGAATATTATCGTTTATGGCAAATGAAAGACCCCGCCGTACCCGGCGGGGCCAAAGAGCAGAATATTAATCATTCTTAAGTGTTCCGTTTTCATCCAGAATGTAACCGTCAGGAGTGGTGGTATTCTTCTGCATCACTCCTGCTCTGTTGCAGTAATACTTCTTTCCCTTCCATTCGATCCATCCTGTTTTCATATAGCCGTTCTCATCAAAGAAATACCACTGTCCATCCAGCTCCATCCACTGATTCACCGGATAGGAACCATCCTCCATTTCATACCAGCTGCCCTGGGAATTGGATTTCCACTCCCCTCTCAGAGGGCGGCTGCCTGCCTCTCCGTTTCGGATGGCTGCGGCCTGTTCTTTGGACAGGTTTACAATATTGGATTCCATCCAATCGCCCTTGTTCGATACATTCAGGCCATTGACCGGACGAATCTTCATCTGGTAGCTTCCGGGACGATCCATAATATCTTTGAAATTGTAATCTGTTCCCGTTGTACTTAACATGGTAATGCCGATTCCTTCCCCGTTCCGGTAAAGGCGGAACTCATAGGTAGCTGCCCCCGGAACTGCATCCCACATACCGTATCCATTGTCTGTAAGAACCACCTCGGTCAGCTCTCCCACGCTCTCTGCCAGGGGAGGAAGCTTCACTGTCAGCTTCAAAATTTCAGAAGAATCCTGCTTGGATGCCTTGATATAGGTAGCGCCGCTCAGCTTTACCGCACTGGCTTTGCTCAGTGAGAAATAATAACCCTCGTCTGCTCTGAGATAAATCACGATCTGAGGAACATCTTCTCTGGTCCACTCAAAACCCGTATTCTCAATCTCATAGTAATCAAAGGAATACTTATCTCCCTTTGTCTTAACCTCTATGGTTTCCTCACCGAAACGGGTATCCGGCTGAATATCAGCTTCTATCTCAAGATTGACAGAACTGATTTTCTTTCTGCTGGCTGCCATCGCCGGTACCGCCATCAGAGCTGCCATCAAAACAGTCATAACTGCTGCTGCTAACTTTTTTCTGTGCTTCATGTTTCTTTCCCCCATTCTGTGCCCATACAATCCTTCTTTTATAAAAAGGCTGCATCTTATCTGCTTTCACTCTAGTACATTGTTTATCTCCTGTCAATACAGGAACTGAATTCTTAAGTTTCCACAGGAAATTGTAAGAAACAACTCAGAAATACGCGAAAAAGAATCTCGCGAGCTTCTCCGCCTGCGGCGGGTCGCTTCTGCGACAAAATTCTCTTCCAACCCATGACGAGCCCCGCAAAGCGTTTTTGTTTCACAGGACGTAATTTCCTTCCCGGGAAATAAAAAACAGGCCGGTGTCCTATCGATTCTGATAGAATACCGACCTGCGCCATTCCTGCTGCATTAAACTATAAAACTCTTATTTTGCATAATCTGTAGCCCGGGATTCACGGATTACATTTACCTTAATCTGTCCCGGATATTCCAGCTCATCCTCAATGCGCTTGGAAATCTCACGGGCCATCAGTACCATGTCATCATCGCTTACCTGCTCCGGAACTACCATGATACGAACCTCTCGACCTGCCTGAATTGCAAAGGACTTATCTACTCCCTTAAAGGAATTGGTAATATCCTCTAACTGCTTCAATCGGTTTGTATATGTTTCCAGAGTCTCGCGTCTTGCACCGGGTCTTGCTGCAGATATTGTATCAGCAGCCTGAACCAGACACGCAATCAGACTCTGCGGCTCAACATCGCCATGATGGGACTCAACAGCATTGATTACAATTGCAGACTCCTTATATTTTCTGCAGAGCTCTGCACCCAGCTGTACATGAGATCCTTCCATCTCATGGTCAATGGATTTACCAATGTCATGTAATAAACCAGCGCGTTTTGCCATACGGACATCCACGCCTACCTCAGATGCCAGAAGACCTGCCAGCTGAGCAACTTCCATAGAATGCTTCAGTGCATTCTGTCCATAACTGGTTCTGAACTTCATCTTGCCAAGAAGCTTCACAAGTTCCGGATGAATGCCGTGGATACCAACCTCAAGGGTGGCTGCCTCGCCATCTTCACGCATATTTGCTTCCACTTCCCGCTGTGCCTTTTCTACCATCTCTTCGATTCTGGCCGGATGAATCCGTCCGTCCACAATCAAACGCTCCAGAGCAATTCTGGCTACTTCACGACGAATGGGATCAAATCCTGACAGAACTACTGCTTCCGGAGTATCGTCAATAATCAGCTCTA
Organism: uncultured Clostridium sp.; assembly: GCA_900540335.1. Taxonomy (GTDB): domain Bacteria; phylum Bacillota; class Clostridia; order Lachnospirales; family Lachnospiraceae; genus Brotaphodocola. The sequence continues at coordinate 13,855 of UQFC01000018.1, forward strand.
CACCGGTCATAGTTTCCAGAGTACGGATATTACGTCCCTCACGTCCAATGATGCGTCCCTTCATCTCATCGTTCGGGAGCTGAACTACGGATACTGTAGTTTCAGCCACATGATCTGCCGCACATCTCTGAATGGCAGTCACTACATAGTCCTTAGCCTTTTTATCCGCTTCTTCCTTAGCCTTGTTTTCCAGTTCCTTGATCATCTTGGCAGTGTCATGCTTGACCTCTGCCTCAACAGAACGGAGAAGATATTCCTTTGCCTGCTCGGAGGTAAGGCCGGAGATTCTCTCCAGTTCCTGTATCCCCTTCTCGTACAGGCTTTCCACTTCCGCATTCCGCCTGTTCAGGGCTTCTTCACGGGATGCAATACCAGCTTCCCGCCGTTCCATGGTTTCCGCTTTTTTGTCTAAGTTCTCTTCTTTGCTCAGTACACGTCTTTCATAGCGTTGAAGCTCAGCTCTTCTCTCTTTTGTTTCTTTATCCAGCTCATTCTTAGTCTTTAAAGACTCTTCCTTTGCCTCCAGGAGAGCTTCTCGCTTCTTTGTCTCTGCCGTCTTTAACGCTTCATCTATTATCTCTCTGGCTTTTACTTCTGCTGTACCGACCTTACTTTCGTAAGTTTTCTTCCGGTGTTTCACAGCCGATATCCAGGTAATAGGCGCCACAACAACCAGTGTTATAACAACTGCTATTATCGTTGACACAGGAGCACCTCCTTATTTAGTTTTCATTGTACACCAATACAACACTTCAATTTTAAACTGTTTTATGCATTATGTCAAGTATCTTACATCCCTAACCGGGAATACTGGACAAAATTTATGCAGTGTCAAAAATCGTTGTCTGACAGCTCGTCCATTACCCGTCGAATTGTCTCAAAGGAGAATCCCCGGCGTCCCAAAGCTGCTGCCAGCTTTCTGGACTTCTCCGGATCCTCTTCGTCTCCGGCGCTGTATCCCTTTTTCTTTAAAAAACGCCGGACAGCCTCTTCCTCATCCACTGTCTCCTCTTCAAAACAAAGATCCAGTATCTCTCTGGAAATCCCCTTGTTCTGCAGACTCTGGCGCAGCTGCCGGATACTCTTTCCGCAGCCGGCAGTGCGCACATATTTTCTGGCGTACTCCTGATCATCAAGATAATGGTATTCTTTTAAAAAAACAATTGTTTCCTCTACTGCCTCCGGATCATACTCCCGCTCCTTCAGCTTTCTGCGCACCTCTGCCTCTGTTCTGTCACGATATTCCAGAAGGGAAAGCGCACAGTCCCTGGCAGTCCGCACCTGTCTCATCTCTACAGAAGTCCTTCCTCAGCAGAATCTGCACCCTTTGTCTTTCCGGAAGCACCCGTCATTTCCTCAGCAGGCATCTCCGGAATCACTACATCTCCCGGAAGCCCGTGAAGTTCTCTCACCTTCAGCTCAATCTCTGCGCAAATCTGGGGATTCTCTTTTAAATATCCCTTTGCGTTTTCACGTCCCTGCCCGATCTTGGCTCCATTATACGCATACCAGGCGCCGCTTTTCTCTACAATGTTGTCCTTCACCGCCAGATCCAGAATATCTCCCTCTCTGGAAATGCCCTGGCCGAACATGATATCAAACTCTGCCTCGCGGAAAGGCGGAGCAATCTTGTTCTTTACAACCTTCACACGGACATGGTTTCCCACCACCTCGCCGCCGACCTTGATCGACTCTGTGCGGCGCACATCCATACGGACAGAAGCATAGAACTTCAGCGCCCGTCCGCCTGTAGTAGTCTCCGGATTGCCGAACATAACACCAACCTTCTCACGAAGCTGGTTAATAAAGATAACAGAACAGTTGGACTTGCTGATCACACCGGTCAGTTTCCGGAGCGCCTGAGACATCAGACGGGCCTGCAGTCCCACATGGGAATCTCCCATCTCGCCGTCAATCTCCGCCTTCGGAACCAGTGCCGCCACAGAGTCCACGATTACAATATCCACAGCACCGGAACGAACCATCGTTTCTGTAATCTCCAGCGCCTGCTCGCCGTTGTCCGGCTGGGAAATATATAAGTTGTCAATATCTACGCCAATATTCCGGGCATAAACCGGATCCAGGGCATGCTCTGCATCAATAAATCCGGCAATTCCGCCCCTTTTCTGTACTTCTGCCACCATATGAAGGGCAACCGTTGTCTTACCACTGGACTCCGGGCCGTAAATCTCAATCACCCGCCCCTTGGGCACTCCGCCCAGTCCAAGAGCCAGATCCAGGCTGAGTGCGCCGGTAGGAACCGTCTCAATATTCATATTGGCGCCGGAATCGCCAAGCTTCATAATCGATCCCTTTCCATAGGACTTTTCAATCTGGGTAATAGCCGCATCAAGCGCCTTTAATTTATCATCTCTAGTCATATTATCCTCCAAGCGAACAGACGTTCTTTTCTTTGTCCTAATCATAGTATACTTCCCTGAAAAAGTCAATATTAACTTATGCCCAAAGGCATCACTTCTTTCTATCTGAAATCGAATCATAACAATAGGAAATCTGGCGATATGCCGGACAGAAAGGCACAGCTGCCTCTCCATGATCTGCTTTTTTATTAGTATTACTATAACATAGAAATTTTTTCCCTGTCAAACTTCTTCCATCGCAAAACATGACATTTTTCGACAAGAGGCTATCAGCGGAACACACTCCTGTGCATGTCTCTGCAAATTCAAAAGTCCCCCGGAGGACAAACCTTCCGCAAAAAAGAAAAAGCCCTGTACCGTGATGGATGGTACAGGGTGCATTTTTCTTTCGGAATTAGGATTTCAAAAAAGGATTAAGGATTTATCTGTTTTTCTCTTTCTATGGTTAAAGTATATCACAGATGCTCGGAAAATGTGTGTATATTGTTTAAATAGATTCTTAGGAAATTATTAAGATGCTTCTGTCAACCTTCCTTGCTGACGGGAATACTTTAATAGTAAAAAAGATAACAGGTATCTTTTGGTGTGTCGGACAAATAGAAATGTCTGGGAAACAGAACCGCACCGGCTTACCGGCCGCGGCATCGGTGTTGCTGTGCTGGACACCGGCTGCTTTCCCCATGAGGATCTTCAAAACAGAATTGCCGCTTTCCGGGACATAGTCGGACGGAAGCGGCTTCCCTATGATGACAATGGACATGGCACTCATGTATGCGGAATTATCGGAGGAAACGGTTATTCCTCTTCCGGAGCCTGCTGCGGTCTGGCGCCGGAATGTCATCTGATTCCGGTTAAGGTTCTGGATCGGCGCGGAAACGGTTATGCCTCTGATGTACTCTCCGGTCTTCGATGGATTCGGGAAAACAGGGAGCTTTACCATATCCGCATTGTCAATATCTCTGTCGGTTCCTTTTCCAGAAAAAACATGAATGAAAATTCAGCCCTCGTCCGGGGCGTTAATGCCGCCTGGGACGAAGGGCTGATTGTAGTCGTTGCAGCGGGAAATATGGGCCCCCGCAGCGGAACCATCACAACTCCCGGCATCAGCCGGAAAGTAATCACCGTAGGCTGTTCTGATGATAACAGAGAAGTCAATGTTATGGGCAGCCGAATGGTTGACTATTCCGGCCGGGGTCCCACCTGCTCTTGTATCTGCAAGCCGGATGTTGTAGCTCCCGGCGCCTCTGTTTTAAGCTGTGCCAACCGTTCCGGACGCTATACCTGCAAAAGCGGAACCAGCATGGCCACCCCCTATGTTTCCGGCGCTCTGGCCCTCCTTCTGGAAAAATCTCCGGAGCTGACCAACCGCGATGTAAAGCTCCTTCTTCGAGAGCGGGCCGTAGATCTGGGGCTTCCCCGAAACCAGCAGGGCTGGGGGCTGGTGGATATCGGGGAACTTTTAAAATGAAAAACTCTAGCCTATTTTACTATCATAAGTTGTTCTGTGTGCGAAATTCTGCTGGAGTCATTCCTTCACTCTGTGCAAATCGCTTTATGAAATAACTGGAACTATAATATCCTATTCTCCTAGTAATTTCATTTACAGATAAATTTGTTTCCATCAGAAATCTTTTTCCTTCCTGGATACGGATATCTGTCAGATATTGAATAAAGCTTTTTCCTGTCTCTTTATGAAAAATAGTTGAAAAATAATTAGGTGTGATGGAATATAGTGCTGCCATGGAGTTAATGCTAATATCTTCATTATAATGATTATTCATATATATCAATGCGTTCTCTGCTAAATTATCTCGCCCCTTTTCTGTAGACAAAATTAACTCCTTGGCCCTTTTTTCCATCTCTATCTCTAAAATATACTGCTCTTTACTTATATCAAAAAGCTGTCCTACAGATTTATAAAACTTTTCCTTATAAGAACAATGATGCTGTAAATTTTTTTCCATTGAACTCAATTGTTTACTATACTGTATAAACCTGGAATAGTCTTTTCCTCTGTAACTCTCAAATAATAAAATTACTGTTTCTGAAATTTTACTCAGATCTTCTGGTATCTTGAGCCCTAATATTCCTTTCTTATAAAACCTTCTCAATCCCGTATAAACTCTCTGAGAGGCCAATGCAGAAATTCTTTGATATTCAGCCAAAAATGTTTCGCTATCCAAAAATTCTTTACTTTCGTATACAGTAGAAGATTTTATAAGATATTTGACTAAACGATTGACAAAATCTGAATATATCCCCTCTTCTCCTGGTTCCTGAAAAAGAAATACTATCGTTCCTTTTCCTGCTGGATCCTTTCTTTCAATAAAAAACAAACTTCTTGTCAACCCAAATAATTCGTTTGTTAGAACAGGTTCCATGTTCATACTATCATGCATGATAAAATACGCCCGTCCCGTTATAGGAAACTGAATGTTTTCTCTCGGCTCCTCCAACATTTCTCCAATTAACATTTTTAGATTTCTCCTAAAATCACTGCGTTTTTGTTCAATTAAAAGAACCGAATCCTCTATAATTTTATCTAAATCATTTTTACTCACAGGCTTTAAAAGATAGTCTCTAACTCCCATCCGAATGGCTTCTTGCGCATATTTAAACTCATCATATCCTGATAAAATATAAAACAATGTATCTGGTGCAATGATAATCCCATTACGAATTGCCTCTAATCCATTCATTAATGGCATTTTTACATCCACAAGGGCAAGATCATAATGAGTTGTTCTAAGCTTATTTAAAAGTACTTCTCCATTTTCAGCTTCATCCACATCCTGTTCCTCAAATCCGAGTTGCAGGCAATTACATCGTATTGAATGCCGTATCAATTTTTCATCATCCGCAATTATAATTCTCATAGTGTACTTCTGTTCCTTTTTTATAAAGTCATATCTTCATTAATTTTTATATAAATAACGGTTCTTGTTCCTACACCAGGTGTACTCGTCATTTCTATCCTACTGTCCGAAGAAAAAATTGCTAGCCTTTTTTTTATATTACTTAAGCCGACACTTTCATAAATATTACTATCCTTTATCTCAAATCCAACACCATCGTCCTCAATAATAATAACAAGTTTTTCCTCTTTTCTTGATACAGTAATGTTAATCGTACATATCTTTTGCGCTGGTTCACATCCATGGATTACCGAATTTTCTACTATTGGTTGCAATAAAAGTTTTGGAATCTTAATCCTAGAAATTTCTGTATTTATGTGGATCTCATATCTTAACCTATCTTCAAAGCGCAATTTCTGAAGCGAACAATAAGCCCTTAAAAACTTTATTTCATCAGACAATTGTACGTAAGATGGTGCCTTCAAAGTATAACGCATCAAATCTGCCAACATATAAAGCGAATCTTCCAGCTTCTGTTTTTCACCCATCTGATTTAGCGCGATAAAATTATTTAATGTGTTAAATAAAAAATGTGGATTTATCTGTGCCTGCAATGCGGCAAATTCACTTTTTTTCTGCTCAATCGTCATAATATACTCTTTCTTTATTTGATCATCCAATCTTTCAGTCATAATATTTAAGCATTCTCCCAAAGTGTCTAATTCTGTATCAGAAACAAACCGATACCGCTGTGATAAATCTCCTTTCTGTATTTTTAAGAATAAAGTTTTCATGTTTTCCACAGCTGCAATAATCTTTTCAGATGAACGACGATAAAATTGCATAGCCACAGCAACACTAAACAAGTACAGTATCAAAGCTGTCAAATAAATAGTGATAATTCCATGAGAAAGTTCTGCATCTGACAACAATACCCTGATTTCCCATGGCGTATTTTCAATTTTATAAGAAAAAATCTTCCAGTTTCCATCATTAAGAGAAATCGTATTATGAACCGCATGAGAAATGGATTCTTTTTCATCAGAAGACAGTTCACTATTTGTATACAAAACTTTTTTTTGCTGATCACACACCAGAATCTTAGATGCCACATGGAAATTAAAATCACCGAAATTTTTCTGAAACAGGGCTGTATTCACATCAATCTTAATTACCCCTAACGATTCTCTCGTTTCCAATTCCACAATAGAGCGAACAACCGAAAGCATTGGCTGTTTACCAGTTGGAATAATATAATTTGGTATATGTGGCCCCCATAAAATCGCTCGTCCACCTGCTTCAAAAGCCTTTTGATACCACTCTTCCGACTCATAATCATACGGATGTATCAAAGAAATATGATCAAAATTATTTACCGTATAATAAATACACTCATCTGAATTCATAATAAAAATTCCGTTTGTATCATCTCGGGAATGACGGACAAAGGTAAAACTGGACTCCATCATTTTTTGAACACTCAATTTTTTTGCAATATCCATCTCTGTACCATTCTGTAATGCCTTCATGTAAAGATATATATCGTCATTATAATACGGCATTAATGTAACCTGTTTTAATTCTTCAAGATATGTGCTAATCCCTCTGGCTAATGATACCATTGTTGTATCTACAAGCCGCTGCATATCTCTAGAATAGCTAGCTGAATAAACATATGATGTGAGTAAAGTACAGACCACAAAGGGGATCATAGAACTCAACAAAAAACTTCTTAATAATTGAAATGAAAACTCTTTTTTCTTCTTTTTCATATGTGCAACTCCTGCTGTTTTTGCCATGTATTGACGCTTTAAATTATATAATATATTACATTTTCCTTCAATTCTTTATAACAATATCGTAAAAATGCACTATTTCAGTGTAGGTTTGAGTTATAAATATATATTAATATAATGATATAATCAACTTATCAAAAAAGTAGGAGGATATAAAAACTCATGAAAAAATTATTCTTAACTGCCACACTGCTCACCACATCTATAGCTTTGCTTTCCGGATGTCAAAAAAATCCTGAGACGGATACTACATCAAAAGAAGCTTCTGTTGAAAATGTTGACGAAAAGGCATCTTCCGTTTCTGAAAATAGCGAATTAAAAGGAGAAATTGAAATTCTCACAAATGCAAATGAAACAACTTTTAATGCTGTTAATTCCATTTTTGAAAAATTTATGGAAGAAAATCCTGGAGTTACTATTACCTATGCCACCCAGGAATCTGACTACGAGCAGTTAATGAAAGCCCGGATGGCTTCTAATGATCTTCCTGATATTTTCGCAACTCATGGATGGTCTGTTGCCAGATACAGTGAATATCTTCGCCCCTTAAATGATCAACCCTGGTTTGATACTATTCAGCCCTCTTTTTTAAATATTATCGAAAATGATGAAAAAGAAGTATTTGTTCTTCCAATCAATCAGGATCAGGGTGGCCTTTTTTATAACAAAGGTCTTCTTGAAGAACTCAATGCTGAAGTTCCCCAATCCTGGAATGACTTACTGGCTGTCTGCGCTCAAGGTAAGGAGAAAGGTTATGAAGGTGTTTTCCTTGCCGGAAAAGACTCTAGACAACCGGCCAATCTTCTAGATATTGCTGCAACTACATTCCTTCTTTCCAGAGAAGACCGTGATTTCATTACGCCTCTCACTGATGGTACCTTTAATTGGCAGGAAGATTGGGCACCAGTCTCTCAATTATTGATGGATTTAAAAAATAATGGTTATCTAAATGTAGACTGCGCAACCTGCGATCCCGTTGATTTAAATGGACGCCTTGCAGAAAACAAAACACTGTTTGTTATCGGTTCTTCTCAAGACATGATTGAACAGATTAAAGCAATAAACCCAGAAGCAGAATTTGCTATGGCTCCTATCCCTGCGCTTGACGGACAGAAACCTGCGTTTTGTGGTGGCGAACGTGAGGCATATGGCATATGGAAAGATACAGAAAATGAAGAAGTATGTCTGGCTATTCTAAAATATCTGGCACAGCCGGAAAATATTAAAATTGTTTGCGAAGCCAGTGGCAAACTTCCTGCAATAAAAGATGTTGATGTTGATCTTGGTACTGTAGCTGATGATTATTCCAAATATGCAGATGTTCCCATGTATGGTTTTCTTGACAGAGTTTATCTTCCCAATGGTATGTGGAGTACATTAAAAACTATTGGTTCTGCTATGATTGCAGGTGAAATGACAGTAGAAGAAAGTGCAAAAATTATGGAGGATGATTATAATACCCTTCGTATCCAGTAAATTTATAGTAAAGAAAGGCGCTTTTTGTTAAGCGCCTTTCTAACAAGGAGAAACTATGAAAAGAAAAAATGCAGAAAATCTTGTAAACCTTCTGTATATGCCCGCAGTTATTCTGATCCTCATCTTTGTCGTATATCCTCTAATCTCAGGAATTCAGATTTCCTTTACGAATTGGAATGGATATTCTGCAAAATACAGTTTTGTTGGGTTAGCTAACTATAAAAAAATGTTTACGGACAAGATGTTTTATACAGCGCTGACTAATACTCTAATTTATGGCATAGGAAGTACTGCAATCCAAACTATTCTTGGACTTGCTTATGCTCTTCTCCTACAGAAAAAATTTCCAGGTCAAACACTTGCCAGGGTTGTAATCTACCTTCCTGCTATGATTGCCTCTCTCATTATGGGCTATATTTGTTATTTTCTAGTTCAGTTTAAAAACGGAGCAATTAATGATATTGTTATACTTTTAGGCGGGACTCCTCAAGACTGGATGGCAGATGGAAATCGTGCTGTATGGATTATTACAATTATTAATGCTATTCAATTTGTTGGAAAAACCATGATTATTATGATTGCTGGACTTCAAGGTATTCCTGATTCTTATCAAGAAGCGGCTGCAATTGATGGTGCTACTTATTTACAGCGATTACATCACATTACTCTTCCTCTATTAATTCCCGCCATTACTACCAGCGTTGTTTTAAATTTAATCGGTGGATTGAAATTATTTGGAATCATTTTGTCTACAACTTCTGGTGGACCTGGATACTCATCTCATTCCTTGTCTACTTTAATTAATTATCTGTATTTTGAGAATCAAAATGCCGGATATTCAGCAGCTGTAGGACTATTCATGTTTCTATTTATTATGTTTATCAGCGTATTTGTGCGGGGATACTTGGAGAGAAAGGCGAATGACCTATGAAAATTAAGAAAAAAACATCTATTTTCAAGACTATAATTGCTGCAATTATTATTATATTTCATCTTGCCCCTTTGTACATTCTCTGCAGCATGTCCTTAAAAAGCCTTTCTGATACTGGTTCGCGATGGGCTCTTCCTAAGGCTTTATACTTTGAAAATTTTATAAATGCTGTTGAAGTCGGCAATCTTTTTACAGCATTAAAAAACACATTTATTATTGTCGTTGTTTCTGTTTTCATTATTGTTACTGTTAGTGCCATGGCCGCATACCCACTATCACGCATGGCAACAAAGAGAAATTGCTTTATTTTAAGTTTTATTGTAGGAATTATGATGATACCGCAGCTCAGTATTTTAGTTCCGCTTTATAAACAAATGGTTGCCATGAAAGGTATCAACCATTTCTGGGGTGTGATTATTGTTTCAGCAACCTTCAATTTGCCTATGGCTATTTACATGTACAGCAACTTTATTTCAGCAATTCCAAAAGAATTAGATGAGGCAGCCATGATCGACGGATGCAGTCGCCTATCTGTTTTTTACCGTATCATTCTTCCCTCTCTAAAACCAGTAACTGCCAGTGTTATTATCTGGACATCTGTAGGCATTTGGAATGATTATCAATTTCAACTGTATTTTCTTCAGAAGCCAAAACTGCAAACAATCACTTTAGCCATTACTAAATTTTTTACGGACAGCCGAACCGACATGGGCGCTGCTGCAGCTGCTGCCATTATTGTTGTTCTTCCTCCAGTACTTATGTACATTCTTCTGCAAAAACAATTTGTTCAGGGTGCCATGGACAGCGCCGTGAAATAGCTTATTCATTTATTTTCAAAGGAGGTACCCTACCATGAACTATAATAATATCATTAAAAATTCTCATACAAACGAAGAACAAGCTGTACTTATTGCCTCTCACCGAGGAAAATTTGGTTCTAGTGTCATGGAAAATACTACCCTTGCCTTCGAACTAGCGCTCTATCAAGGTGCAGATATGGTAGAAATGGATCTTGATATGACCAAAGATGGTATTATCATAGGACATCACGATGACACCATGACTCGCCTCTTCCATAAAAATAAAAAAATTTGTGAGTACACTTATCAAGAACTCATAAATCTTCCCATCTACAATATTTTCGGAGAACCCTGCGCTGAAACAATCAGTACATTTGAAGAGATCCTATCGGCTTTAAAAGACCGCACTCTCCTCGTTTTGGATAAATGCTGGGAACACTGGAATGCTATTGCAACTGTCATTAAAAAATATTCTATGGAAAAACAAATTATTATGAAATTTTACATAGAAGATCAGAAAGCTATATCTTGGGCAATCAAACATCCTCAATTTATGTACATTCCCATGGTACAGAATCCTAATGATAAAAGCAAGGTATATCAGCTTCAAAACCAGACAAATGTAATTGGCATAGAAATTCTTCCTGAAAATCCAAATGACATTTTTCTTCAGGAAGATTATATAACTGAATTACACAGTCATAATCTTCTAATTTGGTGTAATTCTTTGAGCCTCAGCAAAAATCTCACTTATGGTGGCGGCTTTGATGATTTAAAATCCCTACATATGGGAGGCGATTACGGATGGGGTGAACTTATAAAACGTAAGATCGATATCATTCAAACTGACTGGGTCTATGAACTGAAAAATTATCTGAAATCATCTTCTAATTTACTATGAACGATACAATTTTAGAACCCAAAACTATCATTTTACGCATATCATTAGCATTATTTTTTGGCGGTATCATCGGACTAGAACGCGGACATAAAAATCAAGCAGCAGGACCTAGAACTTATATGTTAGTATGTCTTGGTTCTGCTGTTGTGATGATGACTAATCAATATGGATGTTTTCTTTTTCATACAGGAGATCCCTTACGCCTTGGTGCACAAGTTATCAGCGGTATTGGTTTTCTAGGTGCAGGAACTATTATTGTCACTGCTAAAAATCAAATTCGTGGTCTCACTACGGCGGCAGGACTTTGGAGTGCAGCTTGTCTTGGTCTTGCTATCGGACTAGGCTTTTATCAAGGTAGTATTGCTGCCGGCATTACTATTCTTCTGATCATGAGTGTTTTCCAAAAAATAGAGTCTTTATTTGGATTTCAGTCTCCTTATAGTAAATTTTATATAAACTTCACTTCCAGTAGTGCTTTAAATGAATTTTTATGCCTCTGTCATAAAAACGCAATCTCTGTTGAAGATATACAATTTTATGAATTCGATGCAAGTATGATTGCCATGGTAACTATACATAAATCAAAAAAAGCTGTTCTTACAGAATTCATAAATAATTTATATGAAATCGAAGGACTAAAATATATAGAAGAACTTTAGGAGGAATTTATTGTGGTAACCACTTTCTTCATGTTTGCAGTAGTAACCGCTTATTTCATTAAAGGATTATGTGGCTTTGGAAATACCTTAATGTTAACATCGATTATGGCTTTTCGTATTAATAATTCTGCAATTACTCCAATCGATCTCTTACTTGGTTATCCTGCCAATTTAATTCAAGCATATAAAAACAAAAGCAGTGCTAACTTTACTCAATGGTTTCCCATTGCACTTTGTGTTGTTCTCGGCAACATTCCGGGAGCGGTTATGCTGAAAACCCTCCCGGTTCACTGGATAAAAATGCTCTGTGGCGCTGCTATTATAGTAATTTCTCTCATGCGGATGCGGATCATGAAATCTAAAACACCTTCCGCACAATCTAATCATCACTGGACAAAAAACTTATTCTGGGGAATTTTAACCGGAATAAGTTGCGGTTTATTTGGAATTGGTGCATTTTTGGCTGCCTATGTTGGTACAATATCAAAAAATTCACATCAGTTCAAAGGTAATCTCTCTATGATCTTTCTTATAGAGAATACCTTCCGCATTGTTCTATTTATATGGTTAGAGCTACTAACTAGAAATATGCTTTTTCAAGTACTTTTTCTTTTCCCAGCTATGCTTATTGGAACATTTTCAGGAATCGCCCTTTCTGGATATTTAAACGAACAAAAAGTACAAACAATCATATCCATTATACTTCTTTTCAGCGGACTAAATATGATTATCCAAAACATTCCTCCTGCCTAATCCAGTCTGTGAATAAACAGGCCGCTGCGCAGCTTCGGTTCAAACCAGGTGGATTTCGGAGGCATAAGAAGACCTGCATCCGCCACCTTAAACAACTCCCGGATCGAGGTCGGATACATGGAAAAGGCCACAGCCGCACCGCCGTCCACCAGCCGTTCCAGCTCCGACAGCCCGCGGATTCCTCCTACAAAACGAATTCTGCTGTCGGTCCGGGGATCTCCGATTCCCAGCAGGGGACCTAATATTCTGTCCTGGAGAATCGATACATCCAGTCCCTTTACGGGATCATCGGTGCAAATCTCCGGTCTGGCATCCAGCTGATACCAGATTCCGCCCAGATACATTCCTGCCTGCCCCTTCTTCTCCGGAGTAAAGGCCTGACTTCCTCTTTCCGTCACAGTAAAACAGACTTCTGCTTTTTTCAGAAACTCTTCCCGGGTAAGACCATTCAGATCCTGCACCACCCGGTTATAAGGCATAATCATCAGCTGGTCATCCGGAAACAGAACCGAAAGAAAGTAATTAAACTCCTCATTTCCTGTCCAGGACGGATTTGCTTCCCGCCGCATTGCTGCAACCCTTGCCGCAGAAGCCGCACGGTGATGTAAATTCTTGATATTCCGGAAAAAATGCGGTGAATCTCTTCTGTCTTCTTCGGATCCCCGATTTTCCAGACTCTGTGGCTGATTCCATCCTCTGAAGTAAAATCATACAAAGGCGGATTTTTCTTTTCCTGCTCTGCCAGATTGTTCAATTCCTCCCGGGAACGATATGCCAGAAAAATCGGTCCTGTATGGGCATTCGTCACATCCACATGGCGAATCCGATCTTCTTCCTTTTCTGCTCTTGTATTTTCATGACGCGCAATCGCCCCGCTGCTGTAATCATCCACAGATGCACAGGCCACAATTCCCGTCTGGGAACGCCCCTCCATCACCAGTTCATAAAGATAGTAGCAAGGTTCCTCATCTTCTATTAAAATCCCTTCCTGCTGCCATCTCTCCAGAGTTCTCGCCGCCTGTTCATAAACCTCCGGGGCATAGGGATCCTTTTCATCCTCAAACTGAGTCTCCGCCCGGTCCACCGCCAGAAATGACATGGGATTCTTTTTCACAATTTCTTTTGCTTCCTTCCGGTCATAAACATCATAAGGAAGCGCCGCCACTGCTGACGCCGCTTCCTTACTGGGACGGATACACCGGAATGGTCTGATCTCCGCCATAATATTCCTCTTTCTTTTTATTAAAATATGCTTTTCTGATCAGTTCCGGAAAGAATCTGTCAGAACTCTTGTCAGATCACGCGTACTCTCAGAACGCCGTCAATTTTCTTCAGCTTCTCAATCACATCCTCAGACGGGCTGTGATCCAGATCCATCAGGGTATAGGCATATTTGTCCTTGCTCTTATTGGTCATATCGGAAATGTTGATTTCTCCGGATGCCAGAGCTCCTGTAATCTGTCCAATCATATTGGGAACATTCTTATGCAGCACGCTGATTCTGCATACGGTTTTCTTCACACCCATATCGCAGGCCGGGAAATTGACAGAATTTCTGATATTTCCATTCTCCAGATATTCCATCAGCTCCTCCACTGCCATCCTGGCGCAGTTATCCTCGGATTCCTCTGTAGATGCGCCCAGATGGGGAATTACAATCGTATTCTCCATATTGGCAGACTTGGGATTGGGGAAGTCGGTTACATATTTCTTCACCTTTCCGGACTTTAAGGCCTCTGCCATATCGTCATCATTTACCAGAACGTCACGGGCAAAGTTCAGAACCACTACACCGTCCCTCATCTGATCCAGGGCTGCCTTATTAATCATACCCTTTGTGCTGTCCATAGCCGGCACATGAACGGTAATGTAATCGCACTCCTGGAAAATCGCATCCAGACTTGTGGTATGCTTCACCTCACGGGACAGCATCCAGGCAGCGTGAACGGAAATATACGGGTCATATCCGTAAACCTCCATGCCCAGTCCTGCTGCTGCATTCGCTACCAGAACGCCAATGGCACCCAGGCCGATAACACCCAGCTTTTTGCCCTTGATTTCACAGCCTGCAAATGCCTTTTTGCTCTTTTCTGTAGTTTTTGCAATATTGGCATCATCCTTATTGTCTTTGCACCAGCCGATTCCGCCGATGACGTCACGGGAAGCCAGGAGCAGTCCTGCCAGAACCAGCTCCTTTACACCGTTGGCATTGGCGCCCGGGGTGTTGAACACTACGATTCCCTTTTCTGCGCAGGCATCCAGAGGAATATTATTTACTCCTGCTCCTGCACGGGCAATCGCCAGCAGAGAATCGGAAAATTCCATTTCATGCATGGAGGCGCTGCGAACCAGAATGCCGTCTGCTTCCTGGATCTCACCGGTCAGTGCATAATTGTCATTCAAAAGATCAGTGCCATATTTGGAAATGGCGTTTAAACAGTGAATTTTTCTCATGCCTGATGCTCCTCCTCAAACTTCTTCATAAATTCTACCAGCTTTTCTACGCCTTCCATGGGCATAGCATTGTAAATGCTGGCTCTCATGCCGCCTACGCTTCTGTGGCCCTTCAGATTCACAAAGCCTGCTGCTGCAGCTGCCTTGATAAATTCTGCATCGAGATCTGTATCACCGGTAACAAAAGGTACGTTCATCAGAGAACGATCTTCTTTTACAACAGTGCCCTTAAACAGCTTGCTCTCGTCCAGGAAATCGTAGAGAATTTTTGCTTTCTTTTCGTTGTATTCCTTCATAGCCTGCAGACCGCCGCGCTTTTTCAGCCACTTGAATACCTTGCCGCAGATGTAAATACCGTATGCCGGAGGTGTATTGTACAGGGACTTGGCATCTGCATGAGTCTTGTACTGGCACATGGTAGGAGTACCCGGAAGCACATCCTCTGTAATCAGATCCTCGCGGATAATCACAATAACCACGCCTGCCGGTCCGATGTTCTTCTGAACACCGCCGTAAATGACGCCGTATTTCGTCACATCTACCGGTTCCGATAAGAAACAGGAAGAAACATCCGCTACCAGTGTCTTGCCCTTGGTATCAGGCAGTGTTTTAAACTTGGTACCGTAAATTGTATTGTTCTCGCAAATATATACATAATCTGCATCATCATCGATAGGCAGATCGGAGCAGTCCGGAATGTAGCTGAAGGTCTTGTCTTCACTGGACGCAACCGCTACTGCCTTTCCGTATTTCTGTGCCTCCTTAAATGCCTTCTTCGCCCACTGGCCGGTGATAATGTAGTCAGCCACGCCATTTTTCATCAGGTTCTGCGGTATCATGGAGAACTGTAAATGGGCTCCGCCCTGCAGGAACAGCACTTTGTAGTTGTCCGGGATATTCATCAGATCCCTGAGATCCTGTTCCGCTTCCTGGATAATCGTCTCAAATGCCTTAGATCGATGGCTCATCTCCATTACTGACATTCCGGTGCCTCTGTAATCAAGCATTTCATCAGCGGCTTCTTTCAGGACTTCCTCCGGCAGAACAGCCGGGCCTGCAGAAAAATTGTAGACTCTTCCCATTGTTTCTTCCTCCCTCTTTTTCTTTTCTTTTCCTGCCCGGAAACCGGGCTTTCTGCTCCCGGAAACGATTCTTCCCGGTAACATTATAGAAACAAAACGGATATTCCGTTTGTTTTCCCCTCTCACCGGATTCTTTCTGGATCCTGTCTTAACGAATCTTTAAATCCGTATCATCGAAAGCATCCTGAAGCGGAGCTCCCGGAGATACCATCGGATAAACCTTATCATCACAGTTAATCTGGCAGTCAATAACCACCGGAGCGCCTAATGCCATAGCCTCCTGAAGCACAGGCCGCAGCTCCTCCTTCTTTGTTACCCGGTAGGCTTTTGCCCCCATTGCCTCTGCCAGCTTGACAAAATCAACGGAGTCATTTAATACCGTATGTGAATACCGCTTGCCGTAGAACAGGGTCTGCCACTGGCGAACCATTCCCAGCACATGGTTATTGATAACAACCTGAATCACAGGAATACCGTAACGGGTCGCTGTTGCAACCTCGTTCATATTCATGCGGAAGCATCCGTCTCCGGCAATATTGAATACCGGCTTGTCAGGACATCCCATATCGCCGCATCCCATCTTGGCTCCCAGGGCTGCACCAAGGCCGTAGCCCATGGTTCCCAGACCGCCGGAGGTAAGAAAGGTTCTCGGCTTTTTATATTTATAATACTGCGCTGCCCACATCTGATGCTGACCTACCTCAGTAACAATCAGGGCATCTCCGTGAGTCAGTTCGTCGATGGTTTCCATAATAAACGGACCTGTCAGCTGTGTTTTATCATACCGCAGCGGATACATATCCTTCAGCCGCTCAATATGAGCTACCCATTCCTCGTGGTTCATGGGATCCAGACGGGCATTCAACCGTCTGAGCACCAGCTTTAAATCTCCGATGACACTGGCATGCGTGCGGATATTTTTATTAATCTCTGCGGGATCTACATCAATATGCAGAATTTTTGCATTTTTCGCAAATTTAGAAGCATTTCCTGTTACACGATCACTGAAACGTGCTCCTGCTACAATCAGCAAATCACATTCGGAAATACCAAAGTTGGAGCTCTTCGTTCCATGCATTCCTACCATGCCGGTATAAAGCTCGTCATCTCCGTCAAAGGCGCCTTTTCCCATCAGGGTATCTGCCACCGGAGCCTGGATTCTGTGCGCCAGGGTCCGCAGCTCCTCGCTGGCATTAGACAGCACAGCGCCGCCGCCTACGAGAATAAAGGGCTTCTGTGAATTGCGGATCATTTCCAGGGCCACTTCCATGTCCTCATCACGAATCGTGTCTTTCTGACGGACAATCGGTTCCGGCTCCTGAGGTGTATATTCATACTCTGCCGCAGTCACATCCTTGGTAATATCAATAAGAACCGGACCCGGACGGCCGCTCTGTGCAATGGTAAACGCTCTGCGCACTGTGTAAGCCAGCTTTTTAATATCCTTTACAATAAAATTGTATTTGGTAATAGGCATGGTCACACCGGCAATATCAATCTCCTGGAAGCTGTCCCGTCCCAGAAGACTTACGCCTACGTTGCAGGTAATGGCTACCACCGGTATGGAATCCATACAGGCAGTTGCAATACCCGTTACCAGATTGGTAGCTCCCGGACCGGATGTGGCCAGACACACGCCTACCTTTCCGGTTGCCCTTGCATAACCGTCCGCCGCATGAGCAGCTCCCTGCTCGTGGGAAGTCAGAATATGGGTAATCTCGTCCTGATGCTTATAAAGAGCATCATATATATTCAAAATCGCACCGCCCGGATATCCGAATACAGTTTTTACTCCCTGTTCCTTCAGACATTCAATCAGAATCTCCGAGCCATTCAATACTCTGGTTTCGGCCATGTTAAAAACTCCTTATCTATGAACTGTCTCTTCTGTTTGCATTAATTTCCCATCAGCACAGCGCCTTTATCTGCACTGGTAACCAGCTGGGCATATCGTTTTAAATATCCTGTCGCCTCGGTTTTCTTCGGCGTCCAGTTTGCCCGCCGTCTCTCCAGCTCCTCATCCGATACCTTCATGTTAATGGTATTGGCATTGATATCTATTGCGATAATATCGCCTTCCTGTACCAGGCCAATAGGACCTCCTGCAGCAGCCTCCGGACATACATGTCCGATGGATGCGCCGCGGGATGCGCCGCTGAACCGTCCGTCTGTCACCAGAGCCACAGAGGAACCAAGTCCCATACCGGCAATGGCTGAGGTAGGATTCAGCATTTCTCTCATACCCGGACCGCCCTTGGGGCCTTCGTAGCGGATTACCACCACATCTCCGGCTACGATCTTTCCGCCCTTGATTGCTGCAATGGCATCATCCTCACAGTCAAAGACACGGGCCGGTCCTTCGTGAACCAGCATCTCCGGCACTACGGCAGAGCGCTTTACCACGCAGGAATCCGGAGCCAGATTTCCTCTCAGAACAGCAATGCCGCCGGTTGCAGAATAAGGATTTTCTACCGGACGGATTACCTCCGGATTTTTATTGACACAGTTTTTGATATTCTCTCCCACAGTCTTTCCTGTAACAGTCATACAGTCCAGATTCAGCAGTCCCAGCTTGCTGATCTCGTTCATCACTGCATAAATACCGCCTGCTTCGTTGAGATCCTCCATATAAGTAGGACCTGCCGGAGCCAGATGACAGAGATTCGGAGTTTTTGCACTGATTTCATTGGCAATGTCCACATTCAGCTCCACGCCTGCCTCATGAGCAATAGCCGGAAGATGAAGCATGCTGTTGGTGCTGCAGCCAAGAGCCATATCCATGGTCAATGCATTGCGAAAAGCAGCTTCTGTCATAATATCCCGGGGACAGATGTTCTTTTTCAGCATTTCCATCACTGCCATGCCTGCGTGCTTTGCCAGAACAAGACGTTCTGAATATACGGCAGGAATGGTTCCGTTTCCCTGAAGTCCCATACCCAGAACCTCGGTAAGACAGTTCATACTGTTGGCTGTATACATACCGGAGCAGGATCCGCAGGTAGGACAAACCTTACATTCAAATTCCTTTACGTCCTCCTCTGTCATGGTTCCTGCCGCATAGGAGCCTACTGCCTCAAACATACTGGAAAGGCTTCTCTTCTGCCCCTTTACATGGCCGGCCAGCATGGGACCGCCGCTGACAAACACAGTGGGAATATTCAGTCTTGCTGCCGCCATTAAAAGTCCCGGAACATTCTTATCACAGTTCGGAACCATAACCAGGGCGTCAAACTGATGAGCCATTGCCATACATTCTGTAGAATCAGCAATCAAATCTCTGGTAACCAGGGAATATTTCATGCCCACATGGCCCATGGCAATCCCGTCGCAGACTGCAATCGCCGGAAACACAATCGGAGTGCCTCCTGCCATGGCTACGCCCTGCTTTACTGCATCTACTATTTTATCCAGGTTCATATGTCCCGGAACAATCTCATTATAAGAGCTTACAATACCGACCAGGGGACGTTCCATCTCTTCATCTGTCAGTCCCAGGGCACGAAAGAGTGAGCGGGCCGGCGCCTGCTGCATCCCCGATTTCGCATTATCACTTCTCATTGCTGCACATCCTCCTTCTGTCTTGCGCTTGATCCGCTGTATTTTCCATGCTTTAAAAGCATCTGTTCTTCTGAATTAATGTTTATGATTTATTCAATATATCCGGCAATCAGCTCGCCCATCTGTGCCGTTCCTACCAGGGTACATCCCTCTGCCATAATATCGGCAGTCCGGTAGCCCTCTGTAAGCACCTTCTGCACAGCCGCCTCAATAGCATCTGCCTCCCGATCCAGGTCAAAGGAATAACGAAGCATCATAGCCGCGGAAAGTATGGTTGCAATCGGATTGGCAATGTCCTTTCCTGCAATATCCGGCGCTGAGCCGTGGCTGGGCTCATACATGCCAAACTTTGTCTCATTTAAGCTGGCTGAGGAAAGCATTCCGATGGAGCCGGTAATCATGCTGGCCTCGTCTGATAAAATATCGCCAAACATATTTTCTGTCAGAACCACATCAAACTGTCCCGGATTCATCACCAGCTGCATTGCACAGTTATCAACCAGCATATGCTCCAGCTTCACCTCCGGATAACCGGCTGCAACCTCTTCCACAACCTTTCTCCACAGTCGGGAAGAATCCAGCACGTTGGCCTTGTCTACACTGATCACGTGTTTTTTCCGTTTCATGGCAATATCAAAGGCCTTGACTGCAATCCGGCGAATCTCATCTTCATTGTAGGTAAGGGTATCTGTTGCCTGCAGCACTCCATCTACCTCTTCTGTATGGCGTTCTCCGAAATACAGACCGCCGGTCAGTTCTCTCATAATCACCATATCAAAGCCGTCCCCGATAATCTCCTTCTTCAAAGGACAGGCATCCGCCAGTTCCTGATATAAATAGGCCGGACGAATATTGGCAAAAAGATTCAGTCCCTTCCGGATAGCCAGAAGTCCTGCCTCCGGTCTTAAATTCGGAGCCACATCATACCATCTGGAATTGCCTACATTGCCGCCCACAGCTCCAAGGAGAACCGCATCACTGTTTTTCGCTGTCTCCAGGGCTTCCTCTGTCAGAGGCACTCCGTATTTGTCAATAGAGCATCCGCCCATCAGCACCTCTGTGTAAGTAAAGGTATGACCGAAAACCTGGCCAGCCCTGTCCAGAACTCTGCACGCCTCCCGTACAATCTCCGGTCCGATCCCGTCACCCGGGATGGTTGTAATCTTACAATTCATTGCTATTCTCCCCTTTTTCTCCCTGTCATTTTCTTCTTTCAGGTGTTTCTTTTCATATTATCGCATTTGACAGCATTTTTCAACTAATGAACATGAATTTATTCACGAAATCCATACATGAATGGAATTTTTCCTATAACTACAGGTTATTATAAAAGGTTCTGACTCCTCTTTTAAAGATTTTTCCCCGCAAAAAAGAAAGAGCCGCTTCTGCGGCAAAACTCCCCTCCGCCCCATGGCGATCCTCCCAGAGCGTTTTTATTTTTCACAGTGAAATGAAAAAACGGCAGAGTGGCCCGCCTTCGCTGCCTCTCTGCCGCATTCTGTTCATTATAAAGTTACTTTCCTACCACCCATGCTCCATCCTTGCCTACATAGTAGCTGTCAATGGTCATATCGGTAGCCATCGTGTTGTCTTCCTGAAAATAGTACCATTTTCCGTCAATCTCCTGCCAGCCGGTCACAGCCGCGCCGCTTCCGTCGAGCCAGTATTTCTTATCTCCCGACTCCAGCCAGGTATTGACTGCCATGGTTCCATCCTCCTGAATCCAGAACAGGACATCTCCGCTCTTAATCCACTGGTTTGAAGCCATCGTGCCGTCTTTTTTGTAATAATTCCACGATTCTCCGCTGCGCACCCACCCGGTCTGCGCCAGTACGGGAAATGCAGAAGCCAGAACCATCAGTACTGTCAGAATCAGCGCTGCTCCTGTTCTTCTCATCTTGCATCCGCTCCTTTTAATGAATGATCTTCCGGCCGGAAGCATCCACCCGGTATCCGCCGGGTACCAGCGCATCCACAGCCAGAACACCGCTCTTTAAGAAATAATACTCTTCGCCGTCAATAACCTTCCAGCCATTCTTGAGTGCTACGCCATTTTCCTGGAAAAAGTACCACTTACCCTCTTCCGTCTGTCTCCAGTCATTAGAAACCATCTTTCCGTCCGGATCCAGCCAGTACAAATCAGAATTCAGCTTAAAAAGCTGATCCTTCATAGTCAGACCGCTGCCGTCTACATAGTACCAGAATTCCCCGTCATAAACCCACTCATTGGCAGCCATCTTGCCATTATTCTTGACCCAGTAAGAAGCAGTGACTGTCCCGTCTTCCGCTGTCGTATTTACCCACATATTTTTTGCCACTGTGCCGTCATCCAGATAATAAAACCAGTCTTTTCCTACGGTTCCCCAATGTGCCGCAAATGCTGCAGTGGTGGACAGTGACGCAAATGCTGCGGTCAGGGCCATCACCCGGAATATATTTTTCTTCATTGCAAATCCATCTCCTTTTCCAACAGCGGTTATCGCCGTAATCTCTTTCTCATTTCTTCTCTTCTATGGATTAATCATACGTTTTGGGGTCTTGTTTGTCAATAAATTTTTCCTTACAATTCCCTGTCTCTATCAGAAGAATCGGGGCCCCAACCCCTGAAAAGAAACAAGAAAGAAGCTCGCTCGCGAGCTTCTCCGCCTGCGGCGGG
>UQFC01000019.1 GCA_900540335.1 uncultured Clostridium sp.
TGCATTGACAGTCTGTCGCCTGTCCGCCAGCCGGTCTGCATGCGCTGCGGAAAAGAGGTGACAGGAAGCCGGACAGAATACTGCCCGGATTGTATGCGGCATCCCCGCAGCTTCGACGGGGGCGCAGCGTTGTTTCATTATAATGAAGCGGCCCGCCGGTCTATGGCGGCAGTAAAATATAAAAACAGGCGGGAATACCTTGATTTTTACAGTCAGGCAATGGTTTCCCGCTATGGAAAATGGCTGTCTCACATTCGGCCTGATGCCCTGGTTCCTGTTCCGGTTCATCCGGCCCGGCGAAGAAAGCGGGGCTTTAATCAGGCGGAGGAGCTGGCAGAACGAATCAGCTTACTTACCGGAATCCCGGTCAGGGCGGATCTTCTTATCCGCATCCGAAAAACACTTCCCCAAAAAGAACTGAATCCTGCGGAACGGCTGAACAATCTCCGCTTAGCCTTTGCAGTGTCAGATTTTTACAAAATTCATCCGGACCAGCTTCCTGAGAGGGTGGTTCTGGCTGATGATATTTATACGACAGGAAGCACCATGGAGGCATGTACCCGGGTTTTGAAAGAGGCAGGCGTGAAGCAGGTGTATGTAATGTCTGTCTGCATTGGAAAGGGACGCTGACTGAAAAAAAGATTGGGAGAGAAACACATATGATTTTTGGAAAAAAGAAAAAAGAGATCCCTTTTCTTTATGAATTAAAGGAATCTCTGGTAACAGATACGGAAATGGAATATCTGGAATGTATTGAGAATATTCTTCCGGAAGGATATCTGGTGCTTCCCCAGGCAAATCTGGCGGCTTTTATTACAAGGACGGATCAGGCCAGGTACCGGGGAGAGCTGTTTCGAAACATTGATTTTATCGTTACAGATCTGGATTACTGTCCTGTTTTTCTGATTGAAATTAACGATCAGACCCATTTGGCTCAGGACCGGAGAGAGCGGGACAGAAAGGTGGCGGATATCTGCGAGGAGGCGGGGATTCCCCTGATTACCTTCTGGACCAGCTACGGCGTTCAGCCGGATTATATTGAGAGGAGAATCATGGAGACGCTGGCATCTCTTCCTGCAGAGAGGATTCACCACTTTTTTCCGGAGAAGAAGCGGAGAGGCTGCTACATTGCCACAGCTGTGTATGGCTCCTATGACTGTCCGCAGGTGTGGGTGCTGAGACGGTTTCGGGATCAGATTCTGGCAAAGCACGCCTGGGGAAGAGGGTTTATCCGGTTTTATTACGCAGTCAGCCCGGGTATGTCCGTGTACTTTGGAAGAAACCGGCTGCTTAGAAAAAACGGAAGGCGTTTTCTGGACGGACTGGTGAGACATCTGGAAAAGCGCGGGCTGGAGAATACTCCTTACAGGGATGAGGAGGAAGCCGGAGTCTGAATTATTCCGTCCTTGAGGGCGGAAGCTTTCCGGCAGAGAGTCTGGTAATCTGCGGCAGGGAGCGGAGAGCCACCGGGCAGACATCCTGATTGTCCATAACAAGCTGTCTCAGCTTTGCGGAGAAAGAGGAAACATGATCCATGTTTACCAGAAACGAGGTGTGGCACCGGATGAAATGGGGACCAAGGAGAGTCTGAAATTCCTTGAGTGAGCCGGTAACCCGGTGTACGCCGTTTTTGCTGCAGATGGTGACCTTGTGGGGCGAAGAATCGGAGCGGATATACAGAATGTCGTCCGGATTCATATAGAGGATTCTGTTTTCTGTTTTGATTCCGACAGATGGACACTGATGTTTTCTGGCAGTGTTTTCATAGGAAATAGCGGTACGAAGACAGTCTCTGAGCCGCTGCTCCAGAAGTTTGGGATCGTCTTTTGTGATAAAATCCAGGGCCTCTACATGATATTGGAAGGTCAGGGCCATCATTTCACTGTGGGTTGTAAGAAAAATAATATAGCCCGAAGGATCCAGGAGGCGGATCTGCCGGGCCAGTTCCAGTCCGTTGATGTCGGAGTTTAACTGAATATCAAGAAAATAAAGTCCGGTGCCTCCGTTTTTTTCTGCTGCATTTAAAAGGGCATGAGGATCCCGGAACTCGTATACGGGCATTTCTTCATATCCCTCAAAATCAAGAAATCTGTGAATCAGACGGGAATACTGTTCTAATTGTCTTTTATCATCCTCACATAGATAAACGGATATCATAGGTCCTCCTTCCGGTTTCTGAAGATTGTCAGCGACTGTATGAAAAGGGAGTTTTCGTACTGAAAGTCCCACTGCACCTGAGGATATGCATCAAGAATCCTGCGGGCATTGTAAAGTCCGATTCCACGGTGTTTTCCCTTGCTGGAAACACCCCATTCTGTCAGTCTGCTGACAGGACATTCCAGCATTTTTGCAGAGTTCTGCAGAAGAATGCGGAGAGAATCCGGAGAAGAGATCACGCCGAAGCGAATCAGCTTTTCCTCTGTGTTTTCAGCGGCTTCTATGGCATTATCGAAAAAAATCCCCATAACAAGCGCCAGATCTACAGGACGCACAGAAAAATCGGATACCGGCTCAGAGATTTCCAGTTCAACATGAAGACCCAGCTCCATGGCCCGGATCAGCTTGGAGGAGAGAAGTCCCTTTAACTCTGGATTTTCGATATGGGAAAGGGAACTCAGCCGGGAATTGTTTTCGGAAAAAGAACGGCTGACAGGGAGAATTTCCTGGTAAAAATAGGATTTCAGCTCGTCCATGTTATTGTCCTCCATATAGCCGGACATGGTAGCCAGAAGATTCACATAGTCGTGTTTAAAGCTTCGCATGGAATTGTACAGCTCCTCCAGCTTTCTGGTATAGGTCTGAAGATTTTCATATTGCTCTGCCATGCTGTTGTTTTCCTCCTGACGACGGATAGCCTGGTAAAGAGTCCTCAGCAGAATGGTAATGGCGATGAAGGCGGCAAGAAAGAGACATCCATTAAATGCAATCGCGCCGTATCCATAGCCAATGGATTCTCCATAGGAAAAATTAAATACAAACAGGATTCCCAGAATGGAAAGGGTAAGGAATATGGTCATACAGAGCCGGGAATTGGAGAAAATGCGGGAAATTCCGATTTTTCTGTTTAAAACAGCTCCGGCAGTTTTGGTAAGAGTCCAGCACAGCACACAGTACAGGAGAGAAAACGGAAGTACAATGTCGGGAGCAGTCTGTATCTGTCCCAGGTTCATGCCGGTAACCTTCTGAAGAACACAGATGCACAGATAGTTGAAGGTGACGGCAAAAAGATATCCAAATATGGAGCATGAAAGGCAGAGCCATCTGGCAGTGGTGCGGTGGTAAAGAATAAGCAGAATCACAGGAACTGTGATGAAAACAAAGTACTGTCCCAGAATCTGATTCAGAAGCTGGGATGAAAGAAGCGTCCACATCAGCAGAGTCAGTCTGCAGGAAAGGGAAAGCCTTTCAGGAAGAAGGTTGATGCAGGAAAAAAATATACAGAGAGAGCCGAGCATCGTATAGACAAAGTAAAACATGGAACGGAACACTCCTTTTTCAATCAGAAAAATCCAGATAAAGTCTAAAAACAATGGTGCTATTTTACTGAATAATCAGTGGTTCGTCAAGTGGCTTTTCCCGGTGTCTGCATATTCGTTTCAGGGGATAATCAGATTCCAAAAGAGAAAAATTGTGTATTATCTGGATAAAATTTGCAGTTAGGAGTAAAAAACACGCGAATATTGCGAAAACATTCAGAAGGAAGAATTTGTGATATGATTAACATAAGAGAAAGAAATGAGGACGGGCAAATGATAAAACAGTTTGTAGCCTGGTGCGGGAAAATAAGCCCTACAACTGAGGGCGAACAGCTTATGATTCAGTACGGAGCAGAGCTGCTGGCAGAAAATACAGCCAGAATGAGTTTGCTGCTTCTCATTAGCTTTGCTCTTGGAAAAGGGTGGGAGTGTGTTGTATTTTTACTGATATTCGGATGCCTGCGGATCCATGCGGGCGGTATTCATGCGGAAACCGGCTGGGGATGCGGTCTGTGGATGGCTCTGCTTCTGGCAGTTGCTGTTCTGAGTGGAGAAGCGGCACCGATATCAGAACTTATGATGGGCTGGATATTTGCAGCGGTTTCTGCCTGTGTGCTGTGGAGAGCGCCTGCCACGGTGAATCGGGACTGCTATACGGCAGAGGGAATTCTGCAAAAAAAGATAGATGCGATTCTGACACTTCTTGTTTACTATTTTATTCTTTTGTTTCTGGAAACAATGAGAAATGTGGCAGTTTGTGCGGTGGTTTTGGAGGCGATAACGATGCTTCCTGAAATACATAACAAAAACTAAGGAGGAAAAGCATATGAAGTTGGAACTGGTAAAGGGGATTCAAAAGCTGTTCAAGAACATTGCAAAAAATACAGTAGGAAGGAGCTGCCCGCCTGGAATGCATGAAAGAAGAATTCCGGAGGAACTGAAACGGGCAGTGGAAGAAGATAGAAAATAGGCAGCAGGCTCAGATGGAGACGGCAGGAAGCACGGAAAAAAACCGGCTTTTCCGTCTCCGCTTTTTTCGTAAAACCCGTTGACGAATCTTTCTTCATATGGTATAGTAGTCTGGCGAATGGAAGAACTTAGGTCTTTTTTTTATGCGTAAAATTAGCCGTGACGGTTGAGCCGTATGAGAGAGGGGCCGAAACAACGAAAAATCAAGTGGAGGTGGAAGTCGTGCGCACAAGAATTACACTGGCATGTACAGAATGTAAACAACGCAACTACAACATGACGAAGGATAAGAAAACTCATCCGGATCGCATGGAGACTAAGAAGTATTGTAGATTCTGCAAAACTCATACTTTACACAAAGAAACCAAATAAGGAGTGTGAAATATGGGAGAAGCTACAGGAACTGAGAAAGCCCCGAAGAAGAGCTTTTTCAAGGGTGTAAAAGCTGAGTTCAGTAAAATCGTATGGCCTGACCAGGAAACCGTAGGAAAGCAGACGGTAGTCGTTCTTGCGGTAACTGCTGTTCTTGGACTGATTATCGCAGTCCTGGATTTCATTATCAAATGGGGCCTCAGCTTCATTATAAAATAAGGCGAGGGTGATAAGATGTCAGAAGCAAAATGGTATGTAGTTCATACCTATTCGGGCTACGAGAACAAGGTAAAAGTAGACATTGAGAAAACCATTGAAAACCGCAATCTTCAGGATCAGATTCTGGAAGTGTCCGTTCCGATGCTGGAGGTAGCTGAGCTGAAGAACGGCGTGGAGAAGCTGGCGGACAAGAAGATGTTCCCCGGCTACGTGCTTATCCATATGGTTATGAATGATGACACATGGTATGTAGTACGCAATACCCGCGGCGTAACCGGCTTTGTCGGACCGGGCTCTAAACCGGTACCCCTCAGTGAGGAGGAGATGGCAGGCCTGGGCTTCAGCAAGAAAGAGGTAGCGATGGAATATGAGCTGGAGGATATGGTTGTTGTTACCGCCGGCGCATGGAAAGATACCATCGGTGCTGTCAAGAGTATTAATGAAGGTAAGAAAACACTTACCATCAATGTCGAAATGTTCGGCCGGGAGACTCCGGTTGAACTGAATTTCACAGAAGTGAAGAAAATGTAACATGAAACTGAGCTGGCAGGCTGCCGGCTCGTGGGAGGGACATCCCCGACAATACCACAATATAGGAGGTCATTATCATGGCAAAGAAAGTAACTGGTTACATCAAATTACAGATTCCGGCAGGCAAGGCTACTCCTGCTCCGCCAGTTGGTCCTGCACTGGGTCAGCACGGCGTTAATATTGTGCAGTTCACCAAAGAGTTCAACGCAAGAACTGCAGACCAGGGCGATTTAATCATCCCGGTTGTTATCACTGTATACGCAGACAGAAGCTTCAGCTTCGTTACTAAGACTCCGCCGGCTGCTGTTTTGTTAAAGAAGGCTTGCAAGCTGAAATCCGGTTCTGCAGCGCCCAACAAAACAAAAGTAGCTACCATCTCCAAGGCTGATCTGCAGAAGATCGCTGAGACCAAGATGCCTGACTTAAATGCAGCAAGTCTGGAAGCAGCTATGAGCATGATTGCAGGTACTGCAAGAAGTATGGGTATCACTGTTGAGGAATAATCGTTATTCCAATATTCCGATATAGAAGCGAGATGACAATTTAGATACGTGGGAGGGACATCCCCGACAATACCACTAGGAGGTTATTTTATCATGAAACATGGAAAAAGATATGTAGAAGCGGCTAAATCTGTAGACCGTGCGAATCTTTATGATACAGCAGACGCCATTGCACTGGTAAAGAAGACTGCTGTTGCTAAATTTGATGAAACCATTGAGGCTCATATCAGAACCGGTTGTGACGGACGTCACGCTGACCAGCAGATCCGTGGTGCAGTAGTTCTGCCGCACGGTACTGGTAAAGTAGTTCGTATCCTGGTATTCGCTAAGGGACCGAAGGCTGACGAGGCACTGGCTGCAGGCGCTGACTTTGTAGGCGCTGAGGAGCTGATCCCGAAGATCCAGAACGAAGGATGGTTAGATTTCGACGTAGTTGTAGCTACTCCGGATATGATGGGCGTTGTTGGACGTCTGGGTCGTGTACTGGGACCGAAGGGCTTAATGCCGAACCCGAAGGCTGGTACCGTTACCATGGATGTTACCAAGGCTATCAACGATATCAAAGCTGGTAAGATTGAGTACAGACTTGACAAGACCAACATTATCCACGTGCCAGTGGGTAAAGCTTCTTTCACTGAGGAGCAGTTAGCGGACAACTTCCAGACGCTTATGGATGCAATCGTTAAGGCAAAACCGGCTACCCTGAAGGGCGCTTACTTAAAGAGCGTTACCCTGACCTCTACCATGGGCCCGGGCGTTAAGCTGAACGTAGCTAAGATGATTGGCTAATCGTTGCGAAAAAACGGTTGACAATTCCAATATAGTATGTTATCATACACAAGTATTGACTGCCGAAGACAGCAGGTGCCGTAAGGCATAAAGGTTATTCCACCTGCCGAGGAACGTACAATTTCTTTAATTTTGAATTTGTAGCGCCTCTCTGTCTTTGAGACAGAGAGGCTTTTTCCTTGCAGTCTCCAGTTATATAGAAAAACAGGAGGGAAAGATTCATGGCAAAAGTTGAGTTAAAACAGCCAATCGTAGCAGAGATCTCTGAACTGCTGGACGGCGCTGCAACTGCAGTAGTGGTTGACTATCGTGGTCTGACCGTTGCTCAGGATACCGAGCTGCGTAAACAGTTAAGAGAAGCTGGTGTTACTTATAAAGTATATAAGAACACCATGATCAGACGTGCTGCGGAGGGTACTGCATTTGCTGCTCTGGATCCTCATTTAGAAGGACCGACTGCAATCGCTGTATCCAAGACAGATGCAACCGCTGCTGCTAGAATTCTGGCTGAGTTCGCAAAGAAGGCTGACAAGCTGGAAATCAAGGGCGGTGTTGTAGAAGGCAATTATTACGATGCAAAGGGAATGCAGGTTATCGCAACCATCCCGTCCAGAGAAGTTCTTCTGGGCCGTTTGCTGGGAAGCATGCAGTCTCCGATTGCAAACTTCGCTCGTGTGCTTAATCAGATCGCTGAGAAGAGCGCAGAGGCATAAGTTTTACTGATAGGAACATATTCCTGTGAATTTATTTCGGCCCTTCCGGAAAAGGAAGCGCCAGGAAAAACATTAATCAAATGGAGGAAAATAAAATGGCAAAGTTAACCACTGCAGAGTTTATCGAAGCTATCAAAGAGTTATCCGTATTAGAGCTGAACGAGCTGGTAAAGGCTTGTGAGGAAGAGTTTGGCGTATCCGCAGCAGCAGGCGTTGTTGTAGCAGCAGCAGGCCCGGCAGCTGAGGCAGCTGAAGAGAAGACCGAGTTCGACGTAGAGCTGACCGAGGTTGGCCCGAACAAGGTTAAAGTTATCAAGGTTGTTCGTGAAGCTACCGGTCTGGGCCTGAAAGAGGCTAAGGACGTAGTTGACGGCGCTCCGAAGATCCTGAAAGAGGCTGCTTCTAAGGAAGAGGCTGAGGGCATCAAGGCTAAACTTGAGGCTGAGGGAGCAAAGGTTACCCTGAAGTAATTCACTTCGTCAGAAGATTGGCGCTGCGGAAAACTTGTTTTCCGCAGCGTTTTTGTTTCATAGGAAATTATGTTTTATGAAACAAAAAGACTCCGCCATGGTCACGGGGCGGTAGAGAATTCTGCCGCAGAAGCGACCTGCCGCAGGCGGAGAAGCGCGCTTGCGAGCTTCTGTTTTATATCCTGAAATCTGTCTGCAGGAAGTACGCATAACCGTGAAAGTCAGGACAAAATTGACAGAATTTACTTGACAGATTGCCACTCAGGTGCTAAACTTACGGTGTATTTTGATATGAGCTTTTGATTCACATATTTTTGTAAGTCATGAAGAGCATTTCATGATTTACAAAAATATGTGATTTTTTTGATTCAGAGAAAATACAAAAATAATTAAATCTATTTTATAAAGGGAGGTACCACTCATGAATAACGGTACAGTTAAATGGTTCAACGCTACTAAAGGTTATGGTTTCATCACCAACGATGCAACTGGCGAGGAAGTATTCGTACACTTCTCCGGTATCGTAGCTGATGGCTACAAGACTCTGGAAGATGGTCAGAAGGTTACTTTTGACACCACCGAGGGCAACCGCGGTATCCAGGCTGTTAACGTTCACGTTGTAGCTTAATGAAGCGCTGACAGACCCCTTGTTTTGATACAGAATGGCTGCTTTTGCAGGCAGTCTGCTTAATAAGACATGGACAGAAGATCGTCATATATGGCGATCTTCTTTTTGTGAAACAAAAATTCCGGACTTCTGCGGGGGCTTTCGTCGAGGAAGCCTGTTTTTGTTTCGTAGGAAATTACGTCCTGTGAAGCGAAAACGCTCCGCGAGCTCCTTTTTTACTAAAAATATTGTAAACGCTTACAAAAATATTGGAAAACCTATTGCATTTAGAGAGTAAATGGTGTATGATAAAGCCATGAAACAAACGCAAACTTGTCTTTCTAGATTTTTGTAAGCACTTACAAAATAAAATCATTCTGAATGATTCCATCCGGGTTTTCTTTCCTTTCGGAATCAGGCTGGACAGAGGAGCAGAAAGCCGGGACTGCGGCGAACAAGACGAGTAAATCAATGATAACAAATTATAAGTTGGAGGTTTCAGACGATGAGCAAGAAAGAAACAGTAATTCAGTTTGGTGAAGGCGGTTTCCTGCGTGGATTTGTAGATTATTTCTTCCAGAAGTTAAAAGAGAAGGATCTGTTTGACGGTTCTGTAGTGATTGTACAGCCGATTGAAAAAGGTATGTGCGAGATGTTAGAGAAGCAGGGCTGCGAATACAATCTGTTTTTAAGAGGTATCAATGAGGGTAAGGTTGTAGATGAGCACACTCACATTGATGTGATTTCCAGATGTGTGAATCCATACAGTGACAATGCTGCCTACATGGCACTGGCTGAGAACCCGGATTTCCGCTTTATCGTTTCCAACACTACTGAGGCAGGTATCTGCTTTGAAGGCGATAACAAGTTTGAGGATGCTCCGGCTCATTCTTTCCCGGGCAAGCTGACTCAGCTGCTTTACAAGAGATTCCAGCTGGGACTGCCGGGCTTCATTATTCTTTCCTGCGAGCTGATTGACCACAACGGCGAGGAGCTGCTGAAGTGCTGCGAGCAGTACGCAGATCTGTGGAACCTGGGAGATGATTTTAAGGCATGGCTGAAGAATGAAAATGATTTCTGCTCTACACTGGTAGACCGTATTGTAACCGGATTTCCGAGAGACGAGCATGCAGCTCTGTGTGAGCGTATCGGTGAGCAGGACAATATGATGGATACTGCAGAGATCTTCCATCTGTGGGTAATCCAGGGTGATCATGAGGACGAGCTGCCTCTGCAGAAGGCAGGCTTCAATGTTGTATGGACAGACAATGTAGATCCCTACAAGAAGAGAAAAGTACGTATTCTGAACGGCGCTCATACTTCTATGGTGCTGGGTGCGCGTCTGTACGGTCTGGAGACTGTTGGTGAGTGCCTGAAGGATGAGAAAGTATCTGCTCTTCTGAAGAAGTGCATCTTCGATGAGATTATCCCCACCATCGGAGATACTGAGGACAACCGGGCATTTGGCGCAGCTGTTCTGGAGCGTTTCTCCAACCCGTTTATTAAGCACCTGCTTCTGTCCATTGCCCTGAACTCTGTTTCCAAGTTTAAAGCAAGAGTACTGCCCACCATTCTGGAGTACAAAGAGGCAAATGGTACTTATCCGCAGGGTCTGACCTTCTCCTTGGCTGCTCTGATCGCATTCTACCGTACAGAGGAAGCTAATGACGGAGAGGATATTATGGCATTTATGAAGGATGCATCTGTTGCTGATATTCTGGCTAAGACTGAGTACTGGGGGCAGGATCTGAGCGATATGCTTCCGGTTGTTGAGAAGTGGTACAACATGATTCAGACTGAGGGCATGGGCAAGGCATACGATGCTGTTCTGGCTGAATAATAACAGTTTAGTCATGCAGCTTCTGGCATGTTTATAGCAGGCAGGAAGATATCTGGCGAACAATAGAATACAGTTAGAAAGATAATAGGAAGAGGCACGGTTATGTAAAGAAAAAAACGCGCCTCTTTTTGGTATGGGAAAATTTTGCATTATGGAAGAAAAGAGGAGTATTCTGCACAACTCTGGGGCGAGATTTTGCATTTGTAGAGAAATCGGGCGATTTCTGCACAAAAGCAGGCCGAGATTTTGCATTTATAGAGAAACCGGGCGCATTCTGCACAAAAGCAGGATAAGATTTTGCATTTATAGAGAAACCGAGCGATTCCTGCACAAAATCGAGATAAGATTTTGCATTTACAACCAAAAAAAGTAAATCCTGCACAATCCGGGGCTGAGATTTTGCATTTATAGAGAAACCGAGCGATTCCTGCACAAAATCGAGATGGGATTTTGCATTTACAGCAGAACAGGAGATTTCTGCTTAAAACGCGACGGAACATGCCTTGTGCGAAGATTGCCATGCGGCGGAAGAGAATTCTGTCGTAGAAGTGCTCCGCCGCAGGCAGGGAAGCAGGCCGGTGAACCTTTTTCTCAGACTTCGTAAGTAAATTTCATATCCCAGGACTGGCGGATATCATCCATCAGCTGAAGGACGGCAAGACTGTCTTCCGGTGAAAAACGATCGCTGGCGGACATGCCGGCTTTTACGCAGCGGGATGTTTCCCGGATCTGATACTCAAATCCGTTGATCTCAAAGGGCATGGAAAATTCCTGTGATTCCCCGTCGGAGGTCTGTATGGTCATGGTCTGGGCCTGCTGGTAATCCTTCAGACGGACAGAACCTTTTGTTCCGAAAATAACGGCTTCCCGTCCGGTTTCCATGCCGATGGTCTGAAGCGCGTGTCCGGTCCGTCCTCCCGGATAGGAAAGCTGAAGGACACTGAAGTCATCGGTTCCATACTCATTGATATGAACCTGGGAAGTGAAAGACTCCGGAGCTGCGCCCATGATCATGTGGAGAAAGCCCAGGTTGTAGATTCCGATATCCAGAAGGGCGCCGCCTCCCAGGCTGGAATCAAATTTCCGGTCTTTTCTGGCGCCTGATGCAACAAATCCAAATTCACAGCGGGCATGGCGGACGTCTCCGATGATTCCCTGAGCCAGCAGCTCCCGCAGCTTGTCATACAGGGGAAGGAAACGAATCCAGAAGGCCTCCATAATAAAAAGTCCCTTTTCTTCTGCCAGACGGTAAAGCTCCCGCGCTTCTGCCGCGTTGGTGGTAAATGGTTTTTCACATAAAACATGCTTTCCGGCATTCAGGCACATCAGACAGTTTTCGTAGTGCATGTGATTGGGCGTGGAAATATAGACGGCCTCCACCTCCGGATCCTGTGCCAGCTCCTCATAAGAGCCATAGGCTCCGGGAATGCCGTAGGCTTCTGCAAAAGCTCTGGCAGACTCCGGTGTGCGGGAACCGACTGCAGTGAGAACCGCTTCTGATGGATCCATCTGACAGACAGTTGCTGCAAATTTTTTGGCTATGGTTCCGGTAGCCAGAATTCCCCATTTCATTAAGAATTCCTCCTTTTCTTTTATCTGCCGTATAAGGGCAGAGTCAGGTTTATTTTTGAAATTGATTCTATTTTAATGGAGAAATGAGAAAAGATCTACCGGAATTTAACTGAAATTTAACGAAATGATTACATACATGCGGTTTCGCAAAAAAAGAAAAAAAGCTATGGTATAGAAAGTGAAAAGAGAAGAGATTATTGGCTGCGGAATAAGCTCGAAAAACAGTAGTGTCAGAGATAAAAAAGATTGTATGAAAAAAAGAACAATCTTTAAGGCCGAGAAAAAAGGGGGATTTTATAGACAAAGAAAAGGCAGACAATAAATTTTTTTCTTGAGAAAATGTAGAAAAACTACAAATAAAGATAAGGGGGTACCTTTTGAAGAAACCGTATGAATTTGAGATAAAAGCGCGCTATGCCGGACTGCGGGTGTCAGAACGGAAGGTTGCAGATACATATCTTTCCTGGGATAAGGATTTCGAGGAGCTGTCACTGGCAGCGCTGGCAGAGGAAGCCAAGGTCAGTCAGCCTTCGGTTATGCGTTTTGTAAAGGCCATGGGCTTTGATGGTTTTAAGGAATTTAAATATGCAATATTAAAAGCCAGAGGCGAGCAGGAGGCGATTGGGGAAGATGAAAAAAATTCTGCAGGGTTTCCTCCGCCTCTGGTGTATGGCTACGCTATCTCAGAGGGAGACAGTCTGGAAGAAATGCCAGGAAGAATCATTTCTCAGGCCGTTTCCTGTCTGGGGGATACGTTAAAGCAGATTTCTTCGGAAAAAATTCAGAAGGCGGCAGAAATGATCTGATTTGGTGACAAAGCTTTTGTATCTGGGTTTTAATTGTATGATGTATTCTGATATTTATTTACAGGAAATCAGTGCTTCGAATTTGCAAGAAGGGGATTTAGCTATTGGAATTTCTCATTCCGGTTCGTCAAAAAGTACCGTGGATGCAATCCGGCAGGCCAGAAAATCAGGCGCTTCTGTTTTATGCCTGACCAATCAGGAAAATGCATTGATTGGGAAATGGGCAGATCTTCTTTTGTGTACGGAAAATCGCCAGATGCTTTATGGAAATGCTATTTTTTCCAGAATATCAGAAATTGCCGTAGTAGATATGATTTATGTTGGAGTGATTCTGAGCGATTATAAAAAATATACGGAACGGCTGGATCGGAGCAGCCGGATTGTTCGAAAGCATGGATATGAGAAGACAAAAAAGTAAAGATAAAGTACCAGAGAATCTGTAGAAAAACTACAGGTTCTTTTCTTTTTATTCGATGCCGGATTTACGGTGGCTTTACAAAAGGCTTACCTGGATTTTGTTGAAGATTTCAGAGGATTTGTGATTTAATATGGGTGTTTGAACGGAAAAGAAGCAGGTTAAGAAACAAATTGGAGAGAGAAAAGTACAGAAACCAGGAAGCGAAACATTGCTTGGAAAGGAGCAGAAAACATGTTGGAGCTGAAACATATAAAAAAATCTTACGACGGCGTGACCATTTTAAACGATGTCAATCTGGAGATTGAGAGAGGAGAAATCGTATCTATTTTAGGTCCCTCCGGCTGTGGAAAAACAACACTTTTAAATTTGATTCTGGGGATGACAGATGCAGACAGCGGAAGCATTCTTCTGGAGGGAGAGGACATTACCAGGGTCCCTATGGAGAAGAGAGGATTTAATATTGTATTTCAGGATTATGCTCTTTTTCCAAATCTGAATGTCTATCAGAATATTACCTATGGGCTGAGAAATAAACCGGGGATTTCCAGCAAACAGGAGGTTGAGGAGTTCGTTGACTTGCTGGGGCTGAGAGAGAATCTGGAGAAGAAAATTGACCAGCTTTCCGGCGGACAGAAGCAGCGGACAGCGCTGGCAAGAACAATGGTTATGAAGCCGAAAATTCTTTTGCTGTATGAACCCTTAAGCGCTTTGGATGGTGTAATCAAAGAATCCATCAAAGCGAAAATTAAAGAGATTGCCCGGGAATTTCAGCTGACTACCATTATTGTAACCCATGATCCGGAAGAGGCTCTGACCTTATCAGATAAGGTTTTGATTGTAAACCGCGGCGGCATTGCCCAGTTTGGAAGGCCGGAGGAAATCATAGAACATCCGGCAGATTCTTTTGTGAAAGAATTCATTCTGAATCAGCTGGAAATTAAGAAAAATAATATTTTTACCCTGTTTCGCCAGGAGCAAAATCCAGCATTCATGATGCAGGCAGTTTGAGAGGGATACCATGATGAAAATGGAAAAGAACGGGAAATAAAAGGAATCTACGCAGCAGTGCTTATGGTATTTCTGGTTTTCCTGCTGATACCAATTCTGCTTCTTCTGGGAAAATCCTTTGAGGGGAGCAGCGGGTTTACGCTGGCCAGATATGGAGAAATTCTGACAGGAAAGGATTTTCCCGAAGTGTTGGGAAGAAGCATCTGGGTTGCGTCCATCAGCGGGGTGGTCACAACGATTCTGGTCTTTTTTCTGGCTTACACCATTCATTATACGAATCTTCCGGGGATATGGAAAAAGGTTATTCGACTGGCGGCTGTGGCGCCGATGCTGCTGCCTACGATTACATATGGATTTGCCATTATCTATTCGTTTGGAAAACAGGGGCTTTTAACCAGAATACTGGGATTTCAGCTTTTTGATATTTACGGCTTTTGGGGACTGCTTCTGGGATACGTGATTTATACACTTCCGGTATCCTTCCTGCTGATTCTGAATACCATGAGTTTTATTGATAAGAAATTCATGATTGTATCCAGAATTATGGGAGATCACGCGTTGGTTACCTTTCTGGAAACGATCATAAGGCCGCTTCTGGGAACTCTGGCCGCATCCTTTGTGCAGTGCTTTTTCCTCTGTTTTACCGATTACGGAATTCCGGCTTCTGTAGGAGGACAGTATGAGGTTGTGGCAACTGTACTTTACAACGAGATGCTGGGAAGCGTGCCGAACTTTAACCGGGGAGCGGTAGTGGCCATGATGATGATGGTGCCTTCTGTTTTAAGTATTACGCTCCTTCATTATCTGGAAAAGTATAATATTCGCTACAACAGAGTTTCTCAGGTAGAGCTGAAAAAGAATCCGGTTCGGGATGTGTGCTGCGGAGCAGTATCCTTTGGAATTCTCCTCTGTGTGCTTTCATCTTTTGCAGTTATTGTTATTGTTCCGGCAGTAGAGGAGTGGCCGTATCAGCTTTCCTTTACATGGAAGCATGTGTCTGCGGTACTGGGAGATTCTTCTCTTTTGACTGTATATAAGAACTCTCTTCTGACAGCCGGCCTGACGGCTCTTATCGGGTCTCTGGTTGTGTATGGGGCGGCGCT
Source organism: uncultured Clostridium sp. (assembly GCA_900540335.1). Taxonomy (GTDB): domain Bacteria; phylum Bacillota; class Clostridia; order Lachnospirales; family Lachnospiraceae; genus Brotaphodocola. Next base: position 15,397 of record UQFC01000019.1, read on the forward strand.
GGTGACAGCGAGAAGCAGTTTTGGAGAAAGGAAAAAGGCAGTGATAGAGAGTATTGCGCTGGTAACCAATACGATTCCCGGAATGGTCATCGGTATTGCATTTTTATTTGCCTTTTCCGGTACACCGCTTCAAAATACCTTCTTTTTGATTGTAATCTGTAATGTGGTGCACTTCTTTTCCACACCATATCTGATGATGAAAAGTACACTGACAAAGATGAATGCATCCTGGGAAACAACGGCCCTTCTTATGGGAGATACATGGTTGAAAACCATTGTGAGGGTAGTAACCCCCAATGCCTGCTCTACACTTCTGGAAATATTTGGGTATTACTTTGTGAATGCCATGGTAACCGTCAGCGCAGTGATTTTTCTTGCAGGAGCACGGACTATGGTTCTTACCACAAAAATCAAGGAGCTGCAGTATTATACCAGATTTAATGAGGTTTTTGTATTGTCGCTGCTGATTCTGATAACCAATCTGGCGGCCCGGGGACTGTTCTGGTATCTGGCGGCCAGAAAAGAGAGACAAAGGAGAAAGACAAAGATGAAATCGTTGGAAAGAAAAACAGTAATGGGAATGGCAGCGTTGTTTGTTGCCGCATCCATATCTGCGGCAGGCTGCAGCAAAAAACAGGAACAGGTAGTGATTTATTCCAATGCAGATGAGGAAGTGGTAGAAGCGATGAAGCAGGCATTGGATAACAATGGATATCAGGGCAAATATATTCTTCAGTCCTTCGGTACTTCAGAGCTGGGAGGAAAGCTTCTGGCTGAGGGAAGCAATCTGGAGGCAGATATGGTGACGATGAGCTCTTTTTATCTGGAAAGTGCCCAGGATCAGAATCAGATGTTTCGGAATTTGACTTTTGAAACAGAGGCATTGGAAGAGTATCCGGATTATTATGCTCCTATTACCAAACAGGAAGGCGCGTTGATTGTTAATACACAGATGATGAAGGAACAGAATCTGGATATGCCGGCTTCTATTAAGGATTTGGCAAAGCCGGAATATGCAGGCCTGATATCTGTGACAGATATCAAAAGTTCTTCTACGGCATGGCTGATGATGCAGGCCCTGATCAGCGAATATGGAGAGGAAGGGGCCGGCGAAGTGCTGGCGGGGATTTATCAAAATGCGGGACCTCATGTAGAAAGCTCTGGTTCTGCACCTCTAAAGAAGGTTCGTGCCGGCGAGGTTGCAGTAGGCTTTGGACTTCGCCACCAGGCAGCAGATAAGAAGGCGGGACTTCCTATTGATTATGTGGATCCGATGGAGGGAAATTTTTCCCTGACCGAGTCTGTAGCTGTTCTTGAAAAAGGAGATAAGACCAATCCTATGGCAATGGAAATGGCGGAATGCCTGATAAGAAATGGCAGAAGCCTTCTGATTGAGACATATCCGCTTCCGATTTATGAGGGAGAGAAGAGCGAGCCTTCCAATATGTCAGCGAATCCCAGGGTATTTCCGGAGCGGCTGACTGTAGAGCTTTTAGAAAAGCACAAACAGATTTCTGAAAACAGTAAATAAGCAAAAAGACAGGCAAAAGGAGAAAAAAATTATGTTGAATTATAAGCTGCTTACACCAGGACCTCTGACCACAACTGACACCGTAAAAAAAGAGATGCTTTTTGACCATTGTACCTGGGATGATGATTATAAAAAGATTACTCAGGATATTCGGCGCCGCCTCTTGAAGCTGGCACATGTTTCGGAAGAGACATACACCTGTGTGTTAATGCAGGGAAGCGGCACGTTTGGCGTGGAGTCGGTTCTGACCAGTGCCATCGGCCGAATGATTGTCTGCTGATTGCGGCAAATGGGGCTTATGGGGAAAGAATGGCGGATATTGCAGCTCACAGCGGACTTTCTTATTTCCTGTATCAGGAGGCCTTTGACAAGACACCATCGGCAGAAAAAATTCAGGAGCTTTTGGAGGAGCATCCGGAAATTACCCATGTTTCCATGGTTCACAGTGAGACAACATCCGGAATATTAAATGATATTGCAGCAGCTGCAAAGGCCGTTAAGGAGGCAGGAAGAATTTTCATTGTAGATGCCATGTCCAGCTTTGGAGGAGTGGATATCCCGGTAGAGGAGCTGGGAATTGATTATATTATCAGCAGTGCCAATAAATGCATTCAGGGTGTTCCGGGATTTTCCTTTATCATTTGCAGCAGGGAAGAACTGAAGAAATGTGAGGGTCAGGCACGCAGTCTGTCTCTGGATCTCTATGACCAGTGGAAAACTATGGAAAAAGACGGAAAATGGCGTTTTACTTCTCCTACTCATGTTGTTTTGGCCTTTTCTCAGGCATTGAAGGAAATGGAAGAGGAGGGAGGAATTCCGGCACGCCATGCCCGCTATGCAGAAAACAACAGAATTCTGATTGAAAAAATGGAAGAGCTGGGTATTCGTCCCTATATTGAGGGACCGCTGCAGGGACCGATTATTACTACATTTTATTATCCGGAGCATGCAGAATTTTCTTTCCAGGAAATGTATCAGTATATTAAGGAGAGAGGCTATGCCATTTATCCGGGAAAGGTGACAGATGCAGATACCTTTCGAATCGGCAATATCGGAGAAATTTATCCGGAGGATATGGAAAAGCTGGCGCAGATTATCCGTGATTTTTTAAACGAGAAGAAGGCGGCGTGAGAAATGGCAAAATTTGACGGAGTGATTTTTGACTGGGCAGGAACTACAGTAGATTATGGGTGTTTTGCACCGGTGCAGGCCTTTGCCGATTCCTTTGCAGAATTTGGTGTGATTCCTACAATGGACGAGGTTCGGGCGCCAATGGGGATGCTGAAGCGGGATCATGTGCGTACCATGCTGCAGATGGAACGGATTTCCGGATTGTGGAAACAGGTTCATGGCCGCGAATTTACAGAAGAGGACGTAGAGGCAGTATATCTGAGAAGTGAAAGCAGAATCATGGAGCTGCTGGGCCGGTTTACTGATATAAAGCCTTATGTGAAGGAAACTGTAGAAGAACTTCGGCGCAGAGGTCTGAAAATCGGTTCTACGACTGGTTACACAGATGAAATGATGCAGGTTGTGGTTCATGCAGCTGCGAAAAAGGGATATTCTCCGGACTGCTGGTTCAGTCCGGATGCAGTGGGGCAGAAAGGGAGGCCGTTCCCATATATGATTTTCCGCAATATGGAGGAGCTGAAGTTTTCTGATGTAAGGAAGGTGATGAAGGTGGGAGATACGGTATCTGACATCAGGGAAGGAAAAAATGCCGGTCTTTATACCGTGGGAATTATAGAAGGAAGCTCTGTGGTGGGACTTTCTCAGAGAGAATTTGAAGCACTTTCCCCGGAGGAGAGGGCAAAGCTCTGTGAACAGGCACGGAAAAAATACCTGGAAGCAGGAGCAGACTGTGTTGTAAATGATATTCGGGGAATTCTGGAACTGATCGAGGTCTGAAATCCTGTAGGGAATGCATATAGTGTAGGAAGCGAAATCCGGCGAGGCAAATAAAACAAGCAGTCCGGAGAAATAGGGCGGGGTGGAAATTGGGCAGAAACGGATGGAAGGCGCAGTGCCGGATGCTGATTGGTACTGTTATTCTGGATGCAGCGCTTTTGGGGCTGATGGCCGGAACGGCACAGGTAAGAGCAGGTACGGCTTTTTTTGAAAAGGAGCTGTTTCTGACAGGGAAGGAGAACGGGCCATACACAGGCAGAACACTTACAGCGGGAAGTCCGGAAACGGAAGTGGTGGAGAGACGGAAACCTTCCGGGACCGCGGTTCCGGGCAGTGTGGTGGCCCTTACCTTTGACGACGGCCCTCATAAAGTCTATACAAAACAGCTTTTAGATGGACTGAGGGAGAGGGGGATTCACGCAAGCTTTTTTCTTATGGGAGAGAATCTGGAGGGAAATGAGGAGCTGATCCGGCAAATGAAGGAGGACGGTCATCTGATTGGAAATCACAGTTTTTGCCATGTGAAGCTGACCGAAGAAGGAGCGGAACAGGTGTGCCGGGATGTGGAAAAAACGGGGGATTTGATAGAAGATCTTACCGGTCAGTATCCCCGGTACCTGCGTCCTCCTTATGGAGACTGGAATGAAGCTCTGGAGGAAAAGCTGGATTTGGAAACGGTATTCTGGACTGTGGATTCCCTGGACTGGAAGTTGAAAAATACGGAGAAAATTGTAAAGCGTGTGGAAAAGTCCGTGAAAAACGGAGATATTATTCTGATGCACGATATTTTTTCTACATCTGTGGAATCGGCTCTGCAGCTTGCGGATGAGCTGCAGAGCCAGGGCTATCAGTTTGTTACCGTAGATGAACTGATGATTGACTGAGCGCGGCAGTTTGAATTGTTTTCAGCCTTCTCCTCTGGCTGCGCTCAGATATTCCAGACATTTTAAAAACTGCTCCTCAGATACCGTGATTTTGCCCTTCTGCATGGAAAAAAGTCCTTCTTCGCACAGGGCTTTGATGGTTCGTCCCAGTGTTTTTACGTTAATTCCCAGTTCGGATTCCAGCATCTGACGTGTTTTTCTGACGGTAACCTGAACAGGAGCAATCCGGGAACAGGGAGCGGAAAAAGGAAAGTCGGCGGGCTGTTCTGTGCAGAGAGTACCGTCAGGAAGCGCAGAAGGGCGCATCCCCTGCTGGATACAGTATTTAACAATATAGTCTGCCAGAAGATAGGACGGGGGATAAAAAAGCTTTAAGCCGTTGTTGTAGGAGGAGCGGTAAAGCTTCTGTGCCACATGGCGGGCAATAAGGCGGAAAATCCGGTTGTCCTGTTCCAGCCATCGTTCCGCTTCCCTTCTGGGAAGATAAACAACAGAGGAGTCGGTAACGGCTTCAATGGTGACAGAGGTGCGGGCCAGACCGGCAATAAGCGTCACATCTCCTACAAAATCAATAGGCTTATTTGTTTCGATCAGATAAATGCTTCCGTTTTCAAATTCATTAATTACCCGGTTTTCGCCGTCTGCAATAATTCCAAAATACTGCAGCTCACAGTTTTTCTGGTGAATCAGAGTTCCGGCCGGATGAACCCGGATGACAGCCTGATTTCTCAGATTTTCCGGGAGCGTTCCGGTATATTCTTCCAGGGCGGGAAACCGTTTCTCCAGTTCTTTTAAAGTCATAAAAACCTCCGAAAAAGCATTAAGATTATGAAAAACCATATCACAAAATCTCATTAAAATCCACAGATATTCAGGAAAACAGAAAAATAAAAAGAAAAAGAATCAAAGAATCTTCAGAATTCCGGTCAAAAGTACCCATATGTCCTTTTTGTAAAACAGGCTGACAGATATAATAAAACTCATAGAAAACAGGGAATACGTCACAGAAGAGGACGAAGGAAAGGAGACACAATGAAAAAGAAGCAGGAAACCTACGCTTACGATTCTTTGATGGATCGGATTCGGTCAGAATGGAAGATTTATTTACTCGGTTTTATTTTTATTCTGATTGCGGACAATATCGGGCAGATTAAGATTCCGGTGGGGAAAGGAACCTTTATTTTATTTCCCATATTTTATGCCATTATCCTGGGAGTCTGCTGCGGTCCGGAGGTACTGAAAATTGTGGAAAACAAGCATGTAAAGGCAGCCTCGAAGCTGGTAGTAGTGGGGATTGCCCCTTTTATTGCAAAGCTGGGGATTACGGCAGGAGCGAATTTTGAGACGATTTTCAGCGCAGGCCCGGCTGTGCTTCTTCACGGCTTTGGCAATGTGCTGGGAATTTTCCTTTCTCTGCCCATTGCGATTCTTCTGGGAATGAAGCGGGAAGCCGTGGGCGCATGTTTTTCCATTAACCGGGAATACCATATGGCTCTGATTAACAACATTTACGGTTCTGATTCTGCGGAGGCAAGAGGAAGCCTGTCCATTTATATTGTGGGAGGAATGATCGGAACGATTTATTTCGGGCTTATGGCATCTGCGGTGGCGATGACCGGTATTTTCCGTCCGGAGGCTCTGGGACTGGCTTCCGGCGTAGGCGCGGGAATTATGATGGCCAGCTCCAGCGCATCGCTCTGTGAGATTTATCCGGAATCGGCGGAAACCATAAAGACTCTGGCAAGTGTAGGGGAGACCATGTCAGGGATAACGGGAATTTATATTAATATGTTTCTTGCCATTCCCCTTTGCGACAGACTCTACCGGATTCTGGAACCGAGATTGTCCAGATTTGCCTGGAAGGGAAGAAAAACGAAGGAAAACTAACAGAATAAACAAAGGAAAAAAGAGAGGAGATTTTACATATGAGATATATTGAATGGCTCTTTTTGCTGGCAGTCGGAGCAGCAGGGACAGGTCTTGCCAATCTGGTCGGATATGGAGTAGGCTTTGGAGAATCCCTTCCGGGGCTGGCCGTTATGGTTGGAATTGTTATGCTGGGCGTTGTCTGTATGAAGGTACTGCCTTTGAAGCTTCCTATTGTGGCTTACTGCGCCATTATCGGACTTATTACCGCCTGCCCGGTTTCTCCGATTCGTGCTTTTGTGATTGATGCAGTTTCAAAAATCAATTTTACAGCACCCTTTACCATGGTGGGAGCTTATGCCGGTCTTGCTATCGGAGATCAGCTGAGTGCTTTTGTAAAACAGGGATGGAAAATATTGATCGTAGGCCTTCTGGTGATGACAGGAACGTTTCTGGGATCCTGTATCTGGGACAGTCTGATGCTGTCTCTTACAGGTGTGATTTAGTCGGATTTTCAAAAGGACAGGAAAAACAGCTGCAAAACAGCAGAAAATCAGATGAAAAGAAAGGAAAAAGCAAATGAAAACCTGTGATATTTTGATTCAGAATGCAAAGGTAATGACGGATTATGAAACCATTCTGGAGCGGGCGGATATTGTGATAAAGGACGGAAAAATTCTTGCAGTAATTGAAAAGAAAGCTGCGGGAATGGAAAACAGCCGGAGCGCAGAAAAGAAAGAGGAGTGGACGGCAGAACAGGTGATTGACGGAAGAAATCGTCTGTTTATGCCGGGGTTGACTGACAGCCACATGCACACAGGACAGCAGCTTTTGAAGGGACTGGTGCTGGATGCAAAGCCGATTATCTGGACCAGAATTATGCTTCCCTTTGAAAGCACTCTGACACCGGAAAAAATGAAGCTTTCTGCAGAACTGGCGGCGCTGGAAATGATTCGTCAGGGAACTTCCGGATTTGTTGATGCAGGAAGCTACTTCATGGACGAGGCGGCAAAGGTTTATTATGAGAGCGGTTTGAGAGGCTGTCTTTCCTGGTCAACCATGGATGAGGACGGACTTCCGGAGAGCATTGCCATGACAGCGGATGAGGCAGTCCGGCTTACAGACGAGCTGTATGATACATGGGATCACAAGGGAAATTTGAAGGTTGCCTATGGTCTCAGGGCATTGAATTCCTGTTCCGACCGTCTGGTAGAGCTGGCTGCCGGTCATGCGGCTGATAGAAAGGCGATACTTCAGGCGCACATGAATGAATATCAGGGAGAGGTTGACGGGATTATCCGGAGAAATGGAATGCGTCCTTACGAATATCTGGAGCAGATGGGCGTTTTGTCAGAGCGTTTTTTAGGAGCACACAGCCTTCTTCTGTCAGAAAAGGAGAAGGAGCTGATAAGGGATTATCAGGTAAAAACATGTCACTGTCCCTTCAGCAACTGCGGAAAGGCAGTGCCGGATACACCGGATTTGCTGGAGCGGGGGATTTCAGTAGGTCTGGGAACAGACGGAGCGGCGCATGCAGGACTGAGTCTGTTTCATGAAATGAGGATTTTCCGTTCAGTTATGAATATTTATCACGGTGTTCCGAAGAAAAATCCCCGGGTTATGCCGGCAGAGAGACTTTTTCAAATGGTTCTGGAGGGCGGCGCAGCAGCTCTGGGAGAAGCGGGGCGGCTGGGAAAAATCTGTGAGGGCTTTCATGCGGATTTGATTGGAATTGATCTGCGACAGCCTCATCTGATGCCTACCGGCAATCTGCTGCACACGATATTTGAATGCGCGGACGGCCATGATGTGACAGATATGATTGTAGAAGGAAGAGTGATTATGAGAAACAGAGAGATTCTGACTCTGGACGAGGAACGGATTCTTTATGAAGCGGAGAAGTACGGGAAGGAGCAGGGAATAGAAACATGTTCTATGCAATGATAGCAGTGTCCAATCTGGTGGTGGGAGCCTTTGTAGGCCTTTGCGGTGTGGCCGGTTTTCTTCTGCCGATGGTTTACACGGGAAGTCTGGGAATGGGAGTGACAGAGGCCCTGGCTTTGAGTTTTGCGGCCTTTATTGTATCTGGCGCAATCGGCTCTGTCAATTATTTCCGGGACGGAAATCTGGACATTCCTTTTGGTATCCGGCTTAGTATTGGAAGCATGGCGGGGGCGTTTCTCGGAGTCCGGCTCAACCTGATTATTCCGGAAACCCAGGTAAAAATTCTGCTTTATCTGGTAGTGCTTTTGTCGGGAATTTCGATTCTTCTGAGAAAGGAAGGCGGTCAGGAAAGAAAGAAAACCAGTAAAAACAGCGGCTTTCTTCTCTCTGAACATTTGATTCTGACACTGCTTCTGGGCTTTTTTACAGGGATGATTTGCGCCCTGTCGGGAGCAGGAGGTCCTGTGCTGGTAATGCCCCTTCTGGTGGTAATGGGGACGCCGGTGCGGACCGCCGTAGGAGTCGCGCTGTTTAATTCTGTTTTTATCGGGATTCCTTCTGCAGCAGGATATATGATGAAGTGCAGGATCAATCAGCTGGTGCTTCCTCTGATTACAGCAGTCGTTTTTCATGGAATCGGAGTTTATTTCGGAAGCCGCAATGCAAAAAGAATCAATCAGGTTCTTCTGAAACGGGGCATTGCTGTTTTTTCGATTGCCATGGCTCTCTGGAAGCTGTATGGACTGTTTGTTTGAGGACTGTTTTCTGACAGGATTTCCTGTGCCGCAGTTGACGAATAGTCAGCAGCCGTCTATACTGAAAGAGACTGGTTCAGGAGGACGAAAATATGAATTTATTTGATTATATGCGCAGCAGCACTCAGGAAAAAGAGTCGCCGCTTGCTTCCAGGATGCGTCCCACGACCTTGAATGAGGTGGTGGGACAAAAACATATTATCGGAAAGGATAAGCTGCTTTACCGGGCGATTCAGGCAGATCAGCTGGGCTCCCTTATTTTTTACGGGCCGCCCGGAACGGGAAAGACCACCCTGGCCAAAGTGATTGCCAATACGACAAGCGCCAATTTTCGCCAGATTAATGCCACTGTGGCAGGCAAAAAGGATATGGAAGAGGTGGTGAAGGAGGCGAAGGATGCCCTGGGAATGTACGGCAGGAAAACCATTCTGTTTGTAGACGAGATTCATCGCTTCAACAAAAGCCAGCAGGATTATCTTCTTCCCTATGTAGAGGACGGAACCTTGATTCTGATCGGGGCAACGACGGAGAATCCTTATTTTGAAGTAAACGGCGCTTTGCTTTCCAGATCCAGAATCTTTGAATTAAAAGCTCTGGAACGGGAGGATGTAAAGGAACTGCTGTACCGTGCGGTCAAGGATGAAAAGAAGGGGATGGGAAGCTACGGGGCAGAGCTTCATGAGGATGCGGCGGATTTTCTGGCAGATGTATCAGGAGGCGATGCCAGAGGTGCACTGAATGCGCTGGAGCTGGGAATTCTGACCACTGAGCGCGCAGAGGATGGGAAAATTCACATCACTCTGGAGGTGGCTCAGGAATGTATTCAGAAGCGGGCTGTCCGCTACGATAAGGACGGAGACAATCACTATGACACCATTTCTGCTTTTATCAAGAGTATGAGAGGATCGGATCCGGATGCGGCAGTCTATTATCTTGCAAGAATGCTGTATGCAGGAGAGGATATCAAATTTATTGCCAGGAGAATCATGATCTGCGCTTCTGAGGATGTGGGAAATGCAGATCCTCAGGCTCTCTGCGTAGCTGTCAGCGCTGCCCAGGCGGTAGAGCGAATCGGAATGCCGGAAGCGCAGATTATTCTGGCTCAGGCAGTAACCTACATAGCCAGCGCGCCGAAAAGCAACGCTTCTTATATTGCCATCAGCGAGGCAATGAACGCAGTGAAAAATCAGACGGGTATGCCGGTGCCGGCACATCTTCAGGATGCCCATTATAAAGGCTCAGCCAGTCTGGGACGGGGGACAGGATACCTGTATGCCCATGATTATCCCAATCATTATGCGGCTCAGCAATATCTGCCGGACGGCATGGAAAACCAGAAATTTTATTGTCCCACAGAGATGGGATATGAAAAAAATATCAGGGAACATTTGGAATTTTTGAAAAATTCTGTTAAAAATGTATAAATAGGGAAAAACACCTTTTCTTTTTAAAAAATTCGTTTTATAATACAAGTGTGATTCGGGGATCGCCGGAGCGCGATCCCCCGTCCAAAGTTATTCTCTGGAAGAAATCTCAGCAATCTTTTATTACCCATAACAGGATATTCATAACAGGATATTACCCATAACAGAATCAATAGAATACGGGATGAGAATCAATAACAATCATAAATAGAAATGGAGCGAGTATATGCGAGAAAAATTACAGACTCTGCCATTGGTACAGCTGAAGGAGCTGGCAAAGGCGCAGGGTATAAAAGGCGTTACTGGCATGAGAAAAGCAGATCTGATAGAAGAACTGTGCCGTCTTGCCGAGCAGGAGGAGATTATTAAAACTGCGGTAGCGCCGCCTCAGATGCGCCAGGCCGGACAGAGTGAGGTGCGGACAGAGAACAGAAACGACAGATCCGGAAAGACGGAGCGAAGCGACCGGGGAGAGAAAACAGAACGAAGTGACCGGTACGAGAGAACAGAGCGGAGTGAACGAATGGAAAAGACCGATCGGTATGAGCGTGCAGATAGAAGTGAAAAAAATGACCGCTATGAGAAGAGTGACCGGGGAGACCGCAGTGAAAGAGTTGAAAAAACAGCGGAAAAAACGGCAGACAGAGCAATAGACAGAACAGACCGGGGGGAGCGTCAGGAATATTCAGACCGGGGCGAGCGGATGATCCGCCAGATGCCGAGGCAGCAGGAAACCTTGTCTGCCCAGGAAGTGGCAGATTTGGACAGCGGTATTGAGGCCAATGGAATTCTGGAGGTTATGCCGGACGGCTTTGGATTTATCCGCTGCGAGAATTTCCTTCCGGGAGACAATGATGTGTATGTAGCCCCCTCTCAGATTCGCCGGTTTAATCTGAAAACAGGTGATATTATTGTGGGAAACCGTCGGGTGAAGACAGCAGCAGAGAAATTTGCAGCTCTCCTTTATATCCGCAATGTAAACGGATATCCGATCAGTGTAGTGGAGCGGCGTCCGAATTTTGAGGATCTGACTCCGGTGTTCCCCAATCAGCGTCTTCATATGGAAGTGCCGGGAAAAAGCAGCACGGCCATGAGAATTGTGGATCTGCTTTCTCCTATTGGAAAAGGACAGAGAGGCATGATTGTTTCTCCGCCTAAGGCAGGTAAGACCACGCTGATGAAGCAGGTGGCTCAGGCGGTAACTACGAATCATCCGGATATGCATCTGATTATTCTTCTGATTGATGAGCGTCCGGAGGAGGTTACAGATATTAAGGAATCGGTTGTGGGTGATAATGTGGAAGTTATTTATTCTACCTTTGATGAACTTCCGGATCGCCACAAGAGAGTTTCCGAGATGGTAATTGAACGGGCAAAGCGTCTGGTAGAGCATGGACGCGATGTGATTATTCTTCTGGACAGCATCACCCGTCTGGCCCGCGCCTATAACCTGGTTGTTCCGCCCAGCGGAAGAACCCTGTCCGGCGGTCTGGATCCGGCGGCTCTCCATATGCCAAAGCGATTCTTTGGAGCAGCAAGAAATATGCGGGAGGGCGGAAGTCTGACGATTCTGGCAACGGCTCTGGTGGATACCGGAAGCCGTATGGACGATGTGATTTACGAGGAATTTAAGGGAACCGGCAACATGGAACTGGTGCTTGACAGAAAACTTTCTGAGAAACGGATCTTCCCGGCAGTGGATATTCTCAAGTCCGGAACCCGTCGGGATGACCTGCTTCTGACCGCAGAGGAAGCGGAGGCAGTGGACATTATCCGCAAGGCAACCAACACTCTGAAACCGGAGGAAGCAGTAGAAAAAATCCTGGAATTGTTCGCAAGAACGAAAAACAACTGGGAATTTGCGGAATCTGTGAAGAAAATGAGATTCTATTAAAAAATTCCTTGCAAACAGGCGGTTTCTGTGATATAATTACAAAGCTGTTTATAGGTGTGAGGTGATTTTAACAGTACGACTGAGACTGTTAGATGATCACAGTTCTATATAATTGAAAAAGTGAAGAGGTGAAAATCATGAGAGAAGGAATCCATCCGGCTTACTATCAGGCAAAGGTTACCTGCAACTGCGGAAACGAGTTCGTAACTGGTTCTACCAAGAAAGATATCCACGTGGAGGTTTGCTCCAAGTGCCATTCTTTCTATACTGGACAGCAGAAGACTGCTGCTGCTCGCGGACGTATCGATAAGTTCAACAAGAAGTATGGTATGAACGCATAATTATAGTGTGAGCGAGGTAAGGTTGAGACGTAAGTGGAGACACTTTGGCTCAACCTTTTCTTTTATTCGTAGGAAATTGTTTCCTGTTTGGCAGGGAAAGAGGAGAAATGCGATGAAATATTCCGGAATTGGCGGACAGGCTGTCATTGAAGGAATCATGATGAAGAATAAGGATCAGTACGCAACTGCTGTGCGGCGGCCTGACGGTGAGATTGAAGTGAAAAAGGATACCTATGTCAGTATGACAGAGAAGGTTCCGTTTTTTGCCCTTCCGTTTATCCGGGGTGTGTTCAGCTTTGCAGATTCCATGATTCTGGGAATGAAAACCCTGAGTTTTTCTGCCAGCTTTTTTGAGGATGATGAGGATTCAGAGCCGGGACGGCTGGAGCTGTGGCTGGACAAGGTATTCGGGGAACAGGTGGAAAAGGTTCTGATGGCCTTTGTTATGGTGTTTTCCGTTGTTATGGCTATTGGCATTTTTATGGTGCTTCCTCTGCTGATTGCCAATCTGTTTCGCCGGGTGATTCACTCGGAGACTGTGATGGCATTTCTGGAGGGCGTCATCCGGATTGCAATTTTTGTAGCCTATATTAAGCTGATATCCCGAATGGAAGATATCCGCCGGACTTTTATGTACCACGGCGCAGAGCACAAATGCATCAACTGCATTGAACACGGAAAGACCCTTACTGTGGATCATGTGCGGGAAAGCTCCAAGCAGCACAAGCGCTGCGGAACCAGCTTTCTGATTATTGTCATGCTGATCAGCATCCTGTTTTTTATGGTGGTGCGGGTGGACAATGTCTGGCTGCGGATACTCAGCCGGATTATTCTGGTACCGGTGATTGCAGGCGTGTCTTATGAGTTTTTGCGGCTGGCAGGCCGTTCAGACAATGCCCTGGTGAATTTCCTGAGCAAACCGGGAATGTGGATGCAGAATCTGACCACCAGCGAACCGGATGATTCCATGATTGAGGTTGCCATCGAGGCCGTAGAATCGGTGTTTGACTGGAAGGAGTATCTGCGGGAGAATTTCCCGGATACAGTGATTCCGGAAGAAAAAGAGGAGGCTCTGGCATGACGCTGTTTCGATTGCTGACAGAGGGCAGCAGGGCCTTAAAGCAGGCCGGAGATCCTGATGGAGACAATGATGCAAGACAGCTTCTTATGGCGGCCTTTCATCTGGATATGGTTCATTTTCTGCTGAACCGGATGCAGGAGATGGAGGACAGTGAATATAACCGTTCCTGTACAGAACTGTACCGGAGCATGATAGAAAAGCGCAGAAGGCGCTGCCCCCTGCAGCAGATTCTTGGAAGTCAGGAATTTATGGGGCTGGAATTTTATGTAAACAAGCATGTGCTGATTCCGCGGCAGGATACAGAGACTCTTGTGGAGCTGGTTTTAGAGCAGCAGAAGAATCCCCAAATCCGCCTGCTTGATTTGTGCACAGGTTCCGGCTGTATTGCGGTCAGTCTGGCTGTGAAGGGCGGATACAGGCAGGTAACGGCTGCTGACATTTCGGAGGAGGCCTTAAAGGTTGCCCGGAGAAACTGGGAGAAGCTGCGGCCTGAGAATCAGGAAATGCAGTTTTTCCAGGGTGATCTGTTCGGCGCTCTGGAGGTGGATACAGAGGCCTTTGATGTGATTACATCAAATCCGCCTTACATTCCTACGGAGGTGATCCGGGGGCTGGAGCCGGAGGTTCGGGATCATGAACCTATGCTGGCTCTGGACGGAACAGCAGACGGCCTTCATTTTTACCGGAGAATAGCGGCTGAGGCGGGGCAATGGCTGAAGCCCGGAGGAAGGATTTATCTGGAAATCGGCTATGATCAGGGGGCGGCAGTCAGCGGGCTTCTTGCAGAAGCAGGATTTACAGAGATACAGGTGATAAAGGATTTGCCGGGAAAGGACCGGGTAGTAACTGCGGCGTATGGCGGCAGAAGAGAACAGACAGGAGGAAGCGATGTTCGACAGATTAGATGATATTCTGATTCATTATGAAGAAGTCATGCAGGAATTAAATGAGCCGAATGTAACGGAAAACCAGACCCGATTCAGGAAGCTGATGAAGGAGCAGGCAGATCTGGCTCCGATTGTAGAGGCTTACAAGGAATACAAACAGGCAAAGCAGGATATTGAGGACAGTCTGGCACTTCTGGAGGAAGAAAACGACGAGGAGATGCGGGAGCTGGCCAAGGAAGAGCTGTCTGATGCCAAGAAGCGGGTAGAGGAGCTGGAGCAGGAACTGAAGATTCTTCTGCTGCCCAAGGATCCTAATGATGAAAAGAACATTATTCTGGAAATCCGTGCAGGCGCAGGCGGAGATGAGGCTGCTTTGTTTGCAGCAGAGCTTTACCGCATGTATGTCAATTATGCAGAGAGCCAGAGATGGAAGGTAGAGATTATCAGCTTAAATGAAAGCGGAATCGGCGGTTTTAAAGAGGTGCAGGCCATGGTTACCGGAAAGGGCGCTTATTCTAAGCTGAAATACGAAAGCGGCGTACACCGGGTACAGCGTGTACCGGAAACAGAGTCCGGCGGACGGATTCACACCTCTACTGCCACGGTTGCCGTTATGCCGGAGGCGGAAGAGGTAGATGTTCAGATTGATATGAACGACTGCCGTATCGACGTTATGCGTGCATCCGGAAACGGAGGACAGTGTGTCAATACCACAGACTCTGCTGTCCGTCTGACTCATATGCCTACGGGAATTGTAATTTACAGCCAGACAGAGAAATCCCAGCTTCAGAATAAGGAGAAGGCATTCCGCCTGCTCCGGTCTAAGCTGTATGATCTGGAAATGGAAAAGAAGATGAATGCGGAGGCTGCAGAACGCCGCAGTCAGATCGGAACAGGAGACCGTTCTGAGAAAATCCGTACCTACAATTTCCCCCAGGGCCGGGTTACGGATCACCGGATTAACCTGACTCTGTATAAACTGGATAAAATATTGAATGGAGACATTCAGGAGATTCTGGATGCCTGCATTGCGGCAGATCAGGCTGCCAAACTGGCGAAGATGAACGAGATGAATGGATAGGGAGCTGACAGAGAAGCCGCTTTTTCTAAGAGAAAGCAGGCTTCTCTTTTCACGTTATTGTTTCCGCATTGAATTTTAAGTGCCGGTATGGTATAGTACAAACTAGAAAACCGGCTTCAGCCGGGAATACCTGATAAACAAAGAGACAGAAGCCGTATGGTACTGATCAATGGCATAAGTCCCGAAAACCATGGGCAGCCAGAATTTAGGAAAGGAAAAGCTGATTTTCAGCAGAAGATTTGATATGAAGGGAATTATACTTGCAGGAGGATCCGGCACACGGCTGTATCCATTGACAAAGGTAACATCCAAGCAGCTGCTTCCGATTTATGATAAGCCTATGATTTATTACCCCCTGTCTGTGCTGATGAACGCAGGCATCCGGGAGATTCTGATTATTTCCACCCCTGATGATACCCCGAGATTTGAGGCTCTTCTGGGAGACGGACACCAGTTCGGAGTGGATCTGAAGTATGCCGTTCAGGAAAGTCCGGACGGACTGGCCCAGGCCTTTATTATTGGCGCGGATTTTATCGGAACAGATTCTGTAGCCATGGTTCTGGGAGACAATATTTTCCATGGACAGGGCCTGAAGAAGCGTCTGCGGGCTGCTGCAGCCAGGGAGAAGGGCGCTACGGTATTCGGCTATTATGTAGACGATCCGGAGCGGTTTGGTATTGTGGAATTTGATGAGACGGGAAAAGCTGTTTCTATTGAGGAAAAGCCTGCCCATCCCAAGTCCAATTACTGCGTGACCGGTCTGTATTTCTATGACAACCGGGTGGTAGAGTATGCAAAATCCTTAAAGCCTTCTGCCCGCGGCGAGCTTGAGATTACCGATCTGAACCGGATTTATCTGGAAAACGGCGAGCTTGAGGTTACGCTTCTGGGACAGGGCTTTACCTGGCTGGATACAGGAACCCACGAGTCTCTGGTAGAGGCCACAAATTTTGTCAAGACCATTGAGACTCACCAGCACAGAAAGATCGCCTGTCTGGAGGAGATTGCCTGGTTAAATGGCTGGATCACAAAGGAACAGGTTCTGGAAACCTATGAGGTTTTGAAGAAGAATCAGTACGGCCGGTATCTGAAGGATGTTCTGGACGGAAAGTATATTGACAAGCTTCATGGAAATGATATGAAATAAAGGGCAGACAGGGAGCTGCGTGGCTGAACTGCTGCAATATGAGAACCAAAACAGCGAATACCAAAAGAAAAGAGGAAAAACAGTATGAAAATTATCGTAACCGGCGGCGCCGGATTTATCGGTTCTAATTTTGTTTATCATATGTTAAACAAATATCCGGATTACCGGATTATCTGTGTAGACTGCCTGACTTATGCAGGAAATCTGTCTACTCTGGAGGAGGCCTTAAAGAATCCTAATTTCCGGTTCTGCAAGATCAATATCTGCGATCGGGATGCTATTTTCCAGCTGTTTGAGGAAGAACATCCGGATGTAGTTGTAAACTTTGCCGCTGAGAGCCATGTGGATCGTTCGATTGAGAATCCGGAGGTTTTCCTGGATACCAATATTAAAGGAACTGCCGTTTTGATGGATGCCTGCCGCAAATACGGAATTCAGAGATATCATCAGGTTTCCACAGATGAGGTATACGGAGATCTTCCCCTGGATCGCCCGGATCTGTTCTTTACAGAGGAGACGCCGCTTCATACCAGCAGTCCCTACAGCTCTTCCAAGGCAGCTGCAGATCTTCTGGTACAGGCATACAACCGCACCTACGGCCTTCCGATTACGATCAGCCGCTGTTCCAATAACTACGGCCCCTATCATTTCCCGGAGAAGCTGATTCCTCTGATGATTGCCAATGCTCTGGCTGACAAGCCTCTTCCTGTATACGGAGAGGGACTGAATGTTCGTGACTGGCTGTATGTAGAGGATCACTGCAAGGCGATTGACCTGATTATCCATAAAGGCCGGGTAGGAGAGGTTTACAATATCGGCGGTCACAATGAGATGAAAAACATTGATATTGTTAAAATCATCTGCAAAGAGCTGGGCAAGCCGGAAAGCCTGATTACTCATGTGACGGACAGAAAGGGCCATGATATGCGTTACGCTATTGACCCGACCAAGATTCATAATGAGCTGGGATGGCTCCCGGAGACGAAATTCGCTGATGGAATCAAGAAAACCATTCAGTGGTATCTGGATAACCGGGAGTGGTGGGAGACCATTATCTCCGGTGAGTATCAGAACTATTATGAAAAGATGTATGGAAACCGATAGAAGAAAACAGAGGTAGAACCATGAAAGTACTGGTAACAGGCGCCAAGGGACAGCTTGGAGCCGATTTAATGAATGAACTGAAAAAGCGCGGACTGGACAGCATCGGCGTAGATGTGGAAGAGATGGATATCACTGACAAAGACGCCTGTATGCGTGTAATCGGCCAGTCAGGAGCTGACGCAGTGATTCACTGTGCTGCATATACTGCAGTAGATGCTGCAGAAGACAATGTGGAGCTGTGCCGGAAAATCAATGGCGAGGGAACGCGCAATGTAGCTCTTGCCTGCCGGGATGCTGGAATTAAAATGATGTACATCAGCACGGATTATGTGTTTGACGGAACCGGAACCCGCCCCTGGGAGCCGGATGACGAACGGCATCCGCTGAATGTATACGGACAGACAAAGTACGAGGGAGAGCTGGCAGTGGAGGAACTGGTAGAAAAGTTTTTCACTGTCCGCATTGCCTGGGTATTTGGCATTGCCGGAAAGAACTTTATAAAAACCATGCTGCGCCTGGGTGCAGAGCGGGGAGCAGTCAGCGTTGTAGATGATCAGGTAGGGTCCCCCACCTATACCTATGATCTGGCGCGTCTTCTGGTGGATATGATTCAGACAGACAGATACGGCAGATACCATGCCACCAATGAAGGACTGTGCAGCTGGTATGAATTTGCAAAAGAAATTTTCCGTCAGGCCGGAATGGATGAGGTAAAGGTAACTCCTGTGGGAAGCAGCGAGTTCCCGGCAAAAGCAACCCGCCCCTCAAACAGCCGCATGAGCAAGGAAAAGCTGACAGAGAACGGTTTTGAACGGCTTCCTGAATGGCAGGACGCTCTTGGCCGGTTCCTGAAGGAAATTCAGAAAAACGAACAATAAATCAGGCGGCCGTTTCTGAAAGGCGGCTGTCTTTATAAAGGAGATTAAGAGAATGGGTAAGTATTTTGGAACAGATGGTTTCCGTGGAGAAGCCAACGTGAACCTGACAGTAGAGCATGCATATAAGGTAGGCCGTTTCCTCGGCTGGTATTATGGTCAGCAGGCAAAGGCATCGGAAGCCAATCCGGAAGGCCGCTGCCGGATCGTTATCGGCAAGGATACAAGAAGAAGCAGCTATATGTTTGAGTATTCTCTGGTAGCCGGTCTAACGGCTTCCGGCGCTGACGCCTACCTGCTTCATGTAACCACGACTCCCAGCGTATCCTATGTGGTGCGTACCGAGGATTTTGACTGCGGTATTATGATTTCTGCCAGCCATAATCCCTATTATGACAATGGAATTAAGGTGATTAACGGCCGGGGAGAAAAGCTGGAAGAAAGCGTAATTGAGGAGATTGAAAAGTATCTGGATGGAATTACCGGAGAAATTCCCTATGCTGTCCGGGATCACATTGGAAGAACTGTGGATTATGCCGCAGGAAGAAACCGCTATATCGGCTATCTGATTTCCATTGCTACCCGTTCCTTTAAGGGCAAAAAGGTGGCTCTGGACTGCTCGAACGGCAGTGCCTCTGCCATTGCTAAGAATGTATTTGACGCTCTGGGCGCAGAAACCCATGTGATTAACAATGCTCCCAACGGACTGAATATCAATACAGACTGCGGCTCCACTCATATCGGAGTTCTCTGCCAGTATGTAAAGGATACCGGCTGTGACGTGGGCTTTGCCTATGACGGAGATGCAGACCGCTGTATCGCTGTAGATGAAAACGGCAATGAAATCAACGGAGATCTGATCCTTTATATCTGCGGAAAATACATGAAGGAAAACGGAACTCTGTTTAATAATACCGTAGTTACCACTATAATGTCCAACTTCGGTCTTTATAAGGCTTTTGATCGGGAAGGCATTTCCTATGAGAAGACGGCAGTAGGCGATAAGTACGTTTATGAAAACATGGCTCAGTTTGGAAACTGTCTGGGCGGAGAGCAGTCCGGTCATATTATTTTCAGCAAGCACGCCACAACAGGAGACGGAATTCTGACCTCCTTAAAGGTGATGGAGGTTATGCTGGAGAAGAAGGAAAGCCTTGCAAAGCTGGCTTCTGAGGTGGAGATTTATCCTCAGGTTCTGAAGAATGTCCGGGTACACGATAAGCAGACGGCTCAGGACGATCCGGCTGTTCAGGCAGAGGTGGCAAAGGTGGCAGAAGCTCTGGGCAATGACGGACGGATTCTGCTGCGCCAGTCCGGCACAGAGCCGGTTGTCCGGGTGATGGTAGAAGCTTCTACTAAAGAAATGTGCGAAAGCTATGTGGATCAGGTGATTGAGGTTATGAAGAACCAGGGACATGTGCTGTAGGAATGTAGCTGGACAGACAATAATGATTTCAAATGATGTATACCGCCAGTCGAGAAGCCTACTGTCAGTCGAGAAGTATGCCGTCGATCGAGAAGCATACTGTCATTTGAGAAGCATACCATTGGCCGGGAAACATCCTATCGGCTGAGAATAATGCCGCCAGTCAAATGCTGGCGGCAGTTTTTAAAAAGAAAAATAGGGGATGGATTACTCGTCCCTTGTGCTTAAAATGTTTTATCTATGTATCAGGATTACTCAATTTTACGATATTCTATCATTCTCAATTTTTATTTCAATACTTTATGAAACACTCTATGAAACAATTTGTGCTGTATTTCGACAGATAAAAAGGCTTTTCCGAACAGGAAACATCGGAGATGACGCCGATGTGAAATTTGGTGGAAAAATCCGTTTACAAGCAAGCTTGACACAGTTTTTTCCAAATTTTTCGCCGTTTTGAGTGGTTGTGTTTCAGGTTATGTGTCACTAGATGTTTTGTAATACATATTTAGGAGCTTCCTGTATAATTTAAAATGTGGACGTTGAAAATTGAAAATACCTCAG
>UQFC01000020.1 GCA_900540335.1 uncultured Clostridium sp.
CGGCTGGCCCCGCCGCTCGGATATTCCGCTCCCTCTGGCCATCCCCTGGCCTCGCCCCTCGGATATTCCACTCCCTCTGTCCATCCCCTGGCCTCGCCCCTCGGGCATTCCGCTCCCTCTCCGCATCCCTTCAGCTTTCTCCCCAGCTAGTCGTCCGCCTCCACCCGCAGCATCCGGTAGCCGATTCCCACATGCGTCTGGATGTACCGGGGATCCGAAGGATCCTTCTCAATCTTTTTTCGCAGTGTAGCCATAAATACCCGCAGAGATGCCACATCATTATCCCAGCTGCTTCCCCATACCTCTTTTGTAATATAAGAATGCGTCAGCACCTTTCCCACATTCCGGGCCAGAAGGCACAGCAGCTTGTATTCTATCGGAGTCAGATGAAGCTGAGTTCCATTCAGGAAAACACAGCAGGATGCATAATCAATCTTCAGCTCCCCATTTTCAAAAACAGAATGATTGTCTCCGTCTGCTGCCGCCATATCATTCAGCCGGCGGAAAGTTACCCGCAGACGGGCCAGCAGCTCCTCCACTGAAAAAGGCTTGGTCAGATAATCATCTGCACCCGCATCCAGAGCTTCAATTTTATCCGTCTCTTCACTGCGGGCGCTGATCACAATAATCGGCATTTTCGACCAGCTGCGCACCTTCCGGATCACATCTACCCCATCCATGTCCGGCAGCCCCAGATCTAAAAGCATGACCGCCGGATTTCTCGATACGGTTTCCATAATCGCCTGACCGCCGTTTTTCGCAGTACAGTATTTATAATCTCTGGTTTCCAAGGTAGTCGTAATCAGATTGCGGATCGCTCCGTCATCCTCTACCACCAGCACCAATGGTTTATTCACGTAATGTTACCTCCTCTTCCGGCAATGTAAAACGGAACAGCGCGCCGTGGGGCTGATTGTCCAGCGCTTCTATCGTTCCCCCGTGTGCCGTAATAATCGACTTGCATAAAGACAGCCCCAGCCCCAGGCTTCGCCTGCTGTCCACCACTCCGTCGCCTGCAACAAAAAACCTGTCAAAAACCCGGGCCTTCGCCTCATCAGAAAGCCCCTTTCCATTGTCGGCAATATCCACCACCACACAATTTTCCTGCCGCCTGACAGATATGGTAATCCGGGAACCGGGCGGTGTGTATTTCATGGCATTGTCCACAATATTAATAATCACCTGCATAATCAGTCTGGCATCTATTTTCACCAGAAAAAAATCCTCTGACGGCACTGCAAAAATCTCGTGATCCGCCTTTCTCCTGTTTACATGCTGAAGCGCCTCTGTAATCACCTCATCCATCAGTTCTGTAGAAAGGTGAAGCTGCATAGTTCCGTCCTCAATTCTTGTAACTGAAAGAAGGTTCTCCACCAGGTTAATCAGCCACAGCGAATCATCATAAATATTTTCATACAGCTGTCTGCGGCTGGCGCTGTCCAGACTGTTTTCATTTGACAGCAGAATCCCCGCATTTCCTGAAATTGTCGTCAGCGGCGTCCTCAAGTCATGAGAAATCGAGCGGAGAAGATTGGCCCGAAGCTGCTCATTTTTCGCCAGAAGGGCGCTTTCCTCCCTGGCCCGCAAAGCCTCCTCCTTTTCCAGGGCCAGAGCGCATTCTCCCAGAATGGAAATCATAATACTGTATTCAAATTTTTCCGGTTCCGCATCCGGATCCGGAATGGGAATTCCAACGACTCCATAGACCTTTTCACCGGAACAGATTGCCAGGTAACGGCACCTGGTCTGAGGCATTTTCTCTGTTCCTGCCCCGGCGGGTTCCCCGCTGCAAAATGCCTGCTCCGCTGCCTGCCTCTCCTTGTTACTGGTATATTCTGCATGGCGCAGCATTTTCTGTTCCAGGTTTCCCGTCTCGTGCTCCGGCTCCGCCGGAAAAATATACGGTGCTGACAGACCGTCTTTTTCTGCCATATAAAAAATAATATCTCTCCGGAAAAGCTTCACAAGCTGTCCTGCTACCACCCGGATCATCTCCCGCCGCTCTCCCTGCTGCTGAATCAGCTGATTGGTTTCCAGAAGAATATGCGTTCTGTAAGCCGCCTCTGATGCGTCCTTTGTCTGCTGCTTCATCCGGACAGCCAGCGTACTGGTAATAAATGCCGTCAGAAACATGGTCAGAAACGTAACCGGATAATCATCGCTGTAGGCCTTCAGCGTAAAATACGGCACAGTGAAAAAATAATTAAAAGCCAGTACACTGAACACCGAAGAAATAAGTCCGTAAATCCGCCGTGAAGTTGCCACAGATATAAACAGCACTCCAATAATATAGGCCATGATAATATTAGACTCCGGCAGATTGATTTTCTGAAAAAGCATACCTGTGCCGGTTGCCGCTGCCAGAAGCAGAATGCTTTTTGCAATATCGCCAATCCTGGTAATCCTCTCTCCTCTGCAGCCCTTCACCATTCTCTTTTTCCTCCGCATCTGATTTCTGCTTCCATTCCTGTTTATAACTATAACACGTTTCCCTTTTGGAAGAAATCCCGTATTTGGCTATAACTGCGCCTCCGGCATTAAGCTTTCATTAAAATCAGGAATCCTTATCAGATTTCCCTTTACATATTTATAAAACCTTAATAGGATCGCCTGAACACCAATCCAAAACTAATACAAAATCCTTTATAATATAATTAAAGATAAGAGTGATTCACAGGAAGCTTCAAGCAGGAAAATGCACGGAATCTGAAAAAGCCGGGAAAGGAAGGTGACATTATGGCAGCGGTAATCATCATTGCAATCATTGGTTTTCTGTTTTTTACGGGGTATCGTTTTATGGAGAAACTTGACGGATTTCTCAGCACCTCTGCCTGCATGCAGGAGGAGGAAGTCCTGGATCGGAAAAATCACCGCTTTTCGTTATCCATGACTCTGAAACAGGCATCTTAAATGCTTCTGAATAGAAAGATCAAACGGGGCTGCGGAAAACAAAAATCTGTTTTCCGCAGCCCCGTTTTCATCCTTTTTTCCTGCTTATGGTATGGGGGAATCAGCAGAATTTTTCTGTTTTTTCAAGCCGGAAACGGCCTGAAAAACAAGGGAAACAAAAGCTTCCCGATTTATACAACACCCTGGGCAATCATGGCTTCTACAACCTTCTCAAAGCCTGCGATATTGGCGCCTGCCACATAGTTGCCCTCTACGCCGTAACGTTTTCCGGCATCATCTACCTTTGCGAAGATATTTACCATGATGTCATGGAGTCTTGCATCTACCTCTTCAAAGCTCCAGGACAGTCTCAGGCTGTTCTGGCTCTGCTCCAGTCCGGAGGTTGCCACGCCGCCTGCGTTTGCTGCCTTACCCGGCATAAACAGCATTCCGCTTGTCAGGAAGAAATCTGTTGCTTCTCTGGTAGAAGGCATATTTGCACCCTCGGCAACTGCAAAGCAGCCGTTTGCCTTTAATGCCTTTGCATCATCCAGATTCAGCTCATTCTGAGTTGCGCAGGGAAGAGCAATGTCGCAGGGGATGGTCCAGATGCCCTTTCCTTCTGTATATACAGCGCCCGGAACAGCATCTGCATACTCTTTGATACGTCCGCGGCGTACTTCCTTAATCTCCTTTACAACATCCAGCTTAATGCCGTCCTTGTCGTAAATATAGCCGTTGGAATCGCTCATGGCAACAACCTTTGCGCCCAGCTGCTGTGCCTTCTCTGTCGCATAGATTGCAACATTTCCGGAACCGGATACCAGAACACGCTGTCCTTCCAGAGTCTTTCCATTGTGCTTCAACATTTCATCCAGAATATAAATCAGTCCGTAGCCGGTTGCCTGGGTTCTTGCCAGAGAACCGCCGAAGGTCAGACCCTTACCGGTCAGAACACCCTCGTATAATCCGGTCAGTCTCTTATACTGGCCGAACAGATAGCCGACCTCTCTTCCGCCAACACCGATATCACCTGCAGGAATATCCGTATCCTTGCCGATATGGCGATACAGCTCTGTCATAAAGCTCTGGCAGAAAGCCATGATTTCACGGTCAGATTTGCCCTTGGGATCAAAGTTTGAGCCGCCCTTGCCGCCGCCCATGGGAAGCCCGGTCAGAGAATTCTTCAGAGTCTGCTCAAAGCCCAGGAATTTTAAAATACTCTGGTTTACAGACGGATGGAAACGCAGTCCGCCCTTGTAGGGTCCGATCGCGCTGTTAAACTGTACACGGTATCCCTTGTTTACCTGTACATTTCCCTTATCATCCACCCACGGAATCTTGAAGGAAACAATTCTTTCCGGCTCTGTAAAACGCTCCAGAACACCGGCCTTGCGATATTTCTCTTCGTTTGCATCAATCACCAGCTTTAAAGAGTCCAATACCTCTTTTACTGCCTGATGGAATTCCGGCTCACCCGGATTCTGTTCAACAACTCTGTCATAGATCTCATCAACATAGGACATTTTCATTCTCCTCCTTGCAATTTCCCATAATAAGAAAAATGTCTCTCGACAACATTCCCGCGCCAGCAGCCACTTTCCCCTGAAATAAAGACAGGGCTCTGCCATACGGCAGAGCCCCTTCGCTCGTTTCTTGTCGTAAGAAATTATAGCAACTTAATTTCTTAAAGTCAATATATCCATCAAGAAAATTTCGTTTCCTCCTGCTATTTCCGGCAGGAACAGCAGGATCCTCCGGCAGGACAGCCGACACATTTCACACCCTTTTTCTTCGCCCGGATGAGATAAGCTGATGCTCCTCCTGTCAAAATCACCAGAACAATTACCCCAATCAGATTCTCCATATGCTTTCCTCCTTTTTTAAACAGTCTTCCCACTGCCCGAATATTCCTTATGACTGCGCAGCATGCAGGCTGTATTCGGAAGCAAACTCCTTATCAGATTTGCGGATTCTCCACAGAACAATCAGCGCAAATACAAGGACTGCAATCAGTCCAGGAACAAATGCAGTTCCGGGGGAACCGGTTGTTACCCAGGTACCAATCTGATATACCAGGAATGCCACGGTATAGCCTGTACCGAGCTGGAGACAAATTCCGCCCAGCAGCCATTTTCCGCTCTTCATCTCAGAATTCATGGCTCCCAGAGCTGCAAAGCAGGGCGGTGTATACAGATTAAACATCAGGTAAGCCAGAGCTGCCGCCTTCGTCAGCCCCATAACCGCTGCCACTTCACTTCCGCTTCCAATCAGGGCCAGCTCTTCTGTATCAATCAGGTTTGTTACACCATACACCACAGCCAGAGTACCAACCACATTTTCCTTTGCAATAAAGCCGGTTACTGCCGCTGCTGCCAGCTGCCATGCACCAAAGCCCAGCGGAATAAACAGAAGGGCAAAGGGATGAGCAAGAGACGCCAGAATGGATGTGCTTTCCGCTCCCTCCTCAATCAGCTGAAGCTGCCAGTTAAAGCTCTGCATAATCTGTACTGCCGTGTTGCACACCAGAATAATAGTTCCAGCCTTGACAATATATGCCTTTCCCCGCTCCAGCATGGAAATGCAGGCTCTCTTCAGGCTTGGAATCTTATACTCCGGAAGCTCAATAATAAAAAATGATTTTCTGTATTTCTGACCGGTAATCTTTTTCACCAGCAAAGCGCCCAGCAGCACCAGCAAAATTCCAGTCAGGTACATAACACCAGAAACCCACCATGCATCCGCAAAGAAAGCCCCTGCAAACAGGGCAATTACCGGAATCTTTGCTCCACAGGGCATAAAGGGTGTCAGCATGGCCGTAGTCCGACGCTCCCGCTCATTACGAATGGTACGGCAGGCCATAACACCGGGAATCGCGCATCCTGTTCCAATGACCATGGGAATGACAGATTTACCGGAAAGTCCCACACGCTTAAAAATCGGATCCAGAACTACGGTTGCTCTTGCCATGTATCCACAATCTTCCAACAGTGCAATCAGGAAATACATTACCATAACAAGCGGCAGGAAACCAACCACTGCGCCAACGCCGCCGATAATACCATCAACAAGAAGCGCATATAACAGCGGGCTTGCATTTTCCATCTTTCCGCCGGCCCAGTCCTGGAAGGCTTCAATCCATCCTACCAGCCAGTCAGCAATCCAGGTTCCCAGAGTTGTCTGAGAAATATAAAATACCAGAAAAATCACAGCTACAAAAATCGGAATTCCAATGATCTTGTGCGTAATGATGGCGTCAATCTTATCCTGAATATTTTTATCCTTCGTAAAAATCTTTCTCTTTTCCGCCTGCTTTACAATGCTGTTCACAAAAGCGAATCGCTTTCGATCCTCCGCCTCTACAGCAGCCTTATCCTTCCAATCAATCTCCGCCTGGACATAGGGCGCTTTCTGCCCCGTTCCAGCCAGCTCTGCCGCCGCCTGAACCGCCTCCTTCAATCCCTCATGACCGGAAGAAGCAGAAACCGTCTTGATCACCGGACATCCCAGCTTTTCAGACAAAAGCTTTTCATCAATCTTCGTCTGTTTTTTCTCCACAAGGTCGCTTTTATTCAGCGCAACCACCACCGGAATCCCCAGCTCCAGAAGCTGCGTGGTAAAGAACAGGCTTCTGCTTAAATTCGTGGCATCCACAATGTTGATAATCGCATCCGGCTTCTCATTCTTCACATATGCGCTGGTAATGCTTTCCTCTGACGTAAACGGAGACATGGAATAGGCGCCCGGCAAATCAACCGCAACTATCTCCTCCGTTCCGTTATAATAGCTCTTTTTAATCGGGCTTTCCTTTCGTTCCACGGTAACTCCCGCCCAGTTTCCGACATGCTCATTTCTGCCGGTCAGGGCATTATACATGGTGGTCTTTCCACTGTTCGGATTTCCTGCAAAAGCAATCCTCATAATCCTGCCTCCCTTGTGTGATATTATTTCCTTCTAACCATGATTAGCGTAAACTAACCATCATCCAAAAAAAATCAGCAAGCGCCCTTGCCATTTATTATATTGAAATAGCCTTCGCTAAATCAGTATCCATATTGTAACGTCCGTCCTTAATAGAAACGACGCATCCGCCTTTTAAATGAGAAACCACCGTAATCGGCTCGCCGCTGTAACAGCCCAGAGAAAATAAAAAAGACTTCAGCTCATCATCCTCTGCTGCAATACCCTTTACGATGTATTCCTCGCCTTCTATCGCATTCAGCAGGTTCATCCTCTTCCCTCCTCTAAAAAAGACATTCCGGTCTTATAAAATCATTTTTCCCGACGACTTTATCTTCACGCAAGTTAGTTTACACTAATCACAGTTTATTGTCAATAACTTTCTTGCGGTTTTTTTAATTTCATGCAGCATATCACATACGTTTCTTCTCAAAATCCATATAATAAACCCGGGGCTATCCCACTAAATTAGTGCAATAGCCCCGTCAACCTTAATCTGTTTCATCTTTTCTCAATAAAACTTACTATAAGCTCCATATTTTTATCGTTTCTTCAATACAAAACAGAATTCTATGATACCCTTACTGCTCCGCAATCCTTGCAGCCAGATCCTCCAGATACATCCACCGCTCCATTTTCTCCTCCAGAGCAGTCTCTGCCTCCTCCTTTTCCGCCATCAGCTGATTTAGCTTTACAAAATCATGGGCAGAGGCTTCTATAGCCTGATCCAGTTTGGCAATCTTTTCCTCCAGAGCCGCCATATCTGCCTCTATGGTTTCATAATCCTTCTGCTCTCTGTAGGTAAACTTCAGCTTCTGAGGGCCGCGTGTACGCTGTCCCTTCTCCTTTGCAGGCGTCTCCTGCTTTGACGCTGTTCTGCCGCCTTCTTCCTCTTCAAAGGCCGCCTCTGCCGCCTTTCTGGCCGCGTAATCCGTATATCCGCCTTCATACTGCCTGAGCTTTCCGTCGCCCTCAAAGGCAAAAATACGCTTCATCGTGCGGTCCAGGAAATAACGGTCATGAGAAATGGCAACCACAATTCCCTCGTAGCGATCCAGATAATCCTCCAGAATAGTCAGAGTGGCAATATCCAGATCATTGGTGATCTCGTCCAGCAGCAGAAAGTTGGGAGAAGAACAAAGCACACGCAGCAGATTCAGCCGTTTTTTCTCACCGCCGGACAGCTTGCCAATGGGGCTGTACTGCTTCTCCGGTGTAAATAAAAACTTTTCCAGCATGGCAGAAGCAGACAAAACTCCGTCCACAGTCTGAATATACTCTGCCGTATCCTTTACATAATCAATCACCCTCTGCTCCGGATTCATATAAGAAAAATCAATTCCGTGACTGTCTGTGTCCTCCTCCGGAATTTCCGAAGCAATCTCCTGGGCGTAATATCCCATTTTCACAGTCTGTCCCACAACAACCTGGCCGGAATCGGGAGGAAGCAGTCCTGCGATTATTTTCATCAAAGTAGATTTTCCGCACCCGTTAGAACCGATAAAGCCGACCCGATCTCCCTTTAAGAAAATATAACTGAAATCATCGATCAGCTTTTTCTCCCCGTATCCCTTGCAGATATGATCCAGCTCAACCGTTGTCTTTCCCAGCCGTGTAGAAATGGAGCTTAATTCCAGCTTCGACTCCTGAACCGGGGCTTCCCGATCCCTCAGCTCCTCATATCTCTGAATATGGGCCTTCTGCTTTGTAGAGCGGGCTCTCGCCCCGCGGCGCATCCACTCCAGCTCCACCCGCAGAATCGACTGGCGTTTTCTCTCACTGGCCGCCTCCATGTCCTCTCTCTGGGCCTTCAGCTCCAGAAATCCGGAATAATTGGTCTGGTAGCTGTACACCGCTCCCTTGTCTATTTCCACAATCCGATTGCAGACACTGTCCAGGAAATAACGGTCATGGGTTACCATAATCAGGGCGCCTCTCCATTTTTTCAGGTGCTCCTCCAGCCAGTCCGCCATATCATTGTCCAGATGGTTGGTGGGCTCGTCCAGCAGCAGAATATCCGCCGGGGAGAGCAGAACGGAAATCAGCGCAAGCCGCTTTCTCTGTCCGCCGGAAAGCTGGCCGGCCGGCTGTTCAAAATCCTTGATTCCAAGGCGTGTCATCATCGTCTTTGCATCACTTTCAATCGTCCAGCGGTTTTCCTCTGACACATTGCCTGCCAGAACGCACTCCAGACTGGACATCTCCGGATCAAACTCCGGATGCTGGGGAAGATAGCGGATAACCACATGATTGGCTGTTGTAATCGTGCCCTCATCCGGCTCCTCCATTCCGGCCAGCATTTTCAGAAGCGTAGTCTTTCCGGTTCCGTTAATGCCGATGATCCCGACCTTTTCTCCTTCCTGCAGGAAAAATGATGCCTGATCAAATATTTTCCGTTCTGCAAACACCTTTGTTATTTTCTCAATATTAATTAAATTCATTGCGGTATCTCTCCCTTTATATTTCCTGTAACAGGAGCTGTTTTGTCAAAATCTGACAAGAACTTAAAAAAATAAAGTGACATTGTGCGATAATTATAATTATTCGTCGTTTTTTATCAAAATCTTAATGCATTTTCTCTATAAAAACATTGTTTTCTAAAAGATTTTATGTTAAACTGCTTATATCTGATTTTATCTGAAGCATTTGTATTTCATTTCTGTAACCCGTTCACCTTGCACTGTAACCCATTCACCCGGCTTCTGCAAAAGGATATTTGCGCATACAAAGGGGGAATTATTATGATATCCAGGCAGGTAGACACATGCCGGCGCTACAGACCGGTGCCGCTTTCCTTTCTCATTGACACAGCCAACGCATTCCTTTGTGATATTTTTGTAGAATGCGATAATGTTCAGGTCAATGTCAAAAGCTACGATGAGATGATTCGCAACCTCAAGTTCCACGGCAGGACTCTCCGGTTTTTCTTTAACGGACAGGACGAGCTGGACGCAGAAAAAACTATCGAAAGGATTTTTCAGGCATAACAACAATGAATAACCCAGACAAGCCAAAGAGAAAAAGGACAGCCCTTTTCCATTTCATTCCAATGATGAAATCGAACAGGGCTGTCGCTTTTAGTTGTCTTCTTCCTGCTTCTCTGATACAGAGAATACAAAACGCTTTCTTGCCATCTCATCGCTTTCCAGATACTCGTCATAAGAAGTAATCTTATCAATCAGCTGGCCATTTACAATTTCCATAATACGGTTTGCCGTAGTCTGCACAATCTGATGGTCGCGGGAAGAGAAAATCAGCACGCCCGGGAATTTTACAAGACCTGTATTCAGGGCGGTAATTGACTCCATATCCAGATGGTCGGTCGGCTCATCCAGCATCAGAACGTTTGCTCCGGAAATCATCAGCTTGGAAAGCATACAGCGCACCTTCTCGCCTCCGGAAAGCACCTTTACCTTCTTCACTCCGTCCTCACCGGCAAACAGCATACGTCCCAGGAAGCCGCGGACATAAGTAACATCCTTCTCCGGAGAATACTGGGTCAGCCAGTCAACAATCGTATCATCACTGTCAAACTCAGCGCTGTTATCCTTGGGGAAGTAAGACTGGCTTGTGGTCAGTCCCCATTTATAAGAGCCCTCATCCGGCTCCATCTCTCCTGCCAGAATCTGGAAGAGAACTGTCTTGGCACGCTCGTTCGGGCCAACCAGGGCAACCTTGTCATCCCGGTTCAGAGTAAAGGTCAGGCCGTCTAAAATCTTCTCGCCATCAATCGTCTTTGTCAGATTCTCTACCTTCAGAACCTCATTTCCAATCTCACGGAAGGGACGGAAATCAATATACGGATACTTACGGCTGGAAGGCTTGATATCATCCAGCTCAATCTTTTCCAGAGCGCGCTTTCTGGAGGTCGCCTGCTTGGACTTGGAAGCGTTGGCAGAGAACCGCTGAATAAATTCCTGCAGCTCCTTAATCTTCTCTTCCTTCTTCCGGTTTGCCTCCTTCATCTGCTTAACCATCAGCTGACTGGACTCATACCAGAAATCATAGTTACCTGCATAAAGCTGAATCTTGCCGTAGTCAATATCTGCGATATTGGTGCAGACCTTATTCAGGAAGTAACGGTCATGAGAAACGACAATTACGGTATTTTCAAAGTTAATCAGGAACTCCTCAAGCCATGCAATCGCATCCAGATCCAGATGGTTGGTCGGCTCGTCCAGAAGCAGAATATCCGGGTTTCCAAACAGTGCCTGGGCCAGCAGAACCTTCACCTTCAAAGCGCCGGTCAGATCCTTCATCAGGCTGTAGTGGAAGCTGGTATCAACGCCCAGACCATTTAACAGGTTTGCTGCGTCAGACTCTGCTTCCCATCCGTTCATCTCTGCAAACTCGCCTTCCAGCTCTGCAGCCCGGATACCGTCCTCGTCAGAGAAATCCTCTTTCATGTAAATAGCATCTTTTTCCTTCATTACCTGATACAGTCTCTGGTTTCCCATGATAACCGTATCCAGAACCGGAAACTCGTCATATTTAAAATGATCCTGCTGCAGGAAGGATAACCGCTGTCCTGCCGTAATCACCACATCTCCGTTGGTGGGCTCTAACTGTCCGGAAAGAATCTTTAAAAATGTGGATTTTCCAGCTCCGTTAGCACCGATCAGGCCGTAGCAGTTGCCCTCTGTAAACTTAATATTTACATCTTCAAACAATGCCTTTTTTCCTACCCGGAGGGTAACACCATTTGCACTAATCATGTTTTAACACCTTTCTTCCTCTCAAATCAATCTATTCCTTGTTCTCACTAAAAAGAGAAGCCCGCCTGCGGGCATTTTCCAATATCACAGACTTTTCCTGTGACATCAGAAAAAATGGGGGCAGCTTCTGTCCCCATCCTCTGTATCACTTTCATTGTACAGGAAAATCACGATTTTGCAAGCATTTTTCAAGATTTTCCCCGGTCAAATCCTGCTCTCGGACAGGAAATCCCCGTTTCACTCCGTTTTTCTCTGATTTTTTCTTTTTTGTGATTAATTAAATTAAGTTTTTGATTAATTATTTTAAGAAAAGTATGTTTATTTGTTTATTTTCTTCATTATTTCATTTTTTCTAAAAGGTATTTACATTTCTTTCATTCAGTGTTATGTTGCAGTCAGAGAGAACGTTTTTACCGCATCATCAGGTACTTCCCCGGCCGGTTTGCGCGGGCAGAAAGATACCTGGCCGGGCGGTTATCACCATTTTATTTCACACATATATACAGGGAGGAATTTACTATGTTAACTCGTCTGGAAGCAGATTCCATCGGCACCATGGAGGTTCCTGCGAAAGCTTATTACGGTGTGCAGAGTCTTCGGGCAAAGCATAATTTCAATATTACAGGCCGCCCGCTTCATCCTGCTTTTATCAACAATCTGGCACGGATCAAAAAAGCCGCAGCCATGACCAATATGAATGCCCATGTTCTTGATGAACGGATCGGCCAGGCCATTATCAGCGCCTGTGATGAAATCATTGCAGGAAAGCTTCATAACCAGTTTATCGTAGACGCCATTCAGGGCGGCGCCGGCACCTCTGCCAACATGAATGCCAACGAGGTAATCGCCAACCGCGCTATCGAGCTTCTGGGCGGGAAAAAAGGCGATTATTCCATCGTTCATCCCAACGATCACGTCAATATGGCCCAGTCCACCAATGACGTCATTCCCTGCGCCGGAAAGCTGACCATTCTGGAGCTGATGCCGGGCCTGATTCAGGAATTAAAACGCCTTCACAAGGCTCTTATGGACAAATCCATTGAGTTTGATGATGTGGTTAAAATGGGACGCACCCAGCTTCAGGACGCTGTTCCCATTCGTCTGGGCCAGTCCTTTGAGGCCTATGCTGCCGTGATTGCCCGGGATATCCGGCGGCTTCAGCAGGTAGAAGAAGAAATCCGCGTTCTCAATATCGGAGCAACCGCGGTGGGAACTGCCATCAACGTCAATCCCATTTACCTGTTCCACATTGTCAAAAACATCAATCTTGTATGCGGCACAGACTGCAGCCAGGCTGAGGATCTGTTTGATGCAACCCAGAATCTGGACGGCTTTGTATTTACCTCCTCCATGCTGAAAACCTGCGCAGTCAACCTGTCCAAGATCTGCAATGACCTGCGGCTTCTTTCCAGCGGCCCCAAAACAGGCATCGGAGAAATCAACCTTCCGCCCAAACAGAACGGCTCCTCCATT
Source organism: uncultured Clostridium sp. (assembly GCA_900540335.1). Classification (GTDB taxonomy): domain Bacteria; phylum Bacillota; class Clostridia; order Lachnospirales; family Lachnospiraceae; genus Brotaphodocola. The sequence goes on from UQFC01000020.1 coordinate 13,038, forward strand.
ATGCCCGGCAAAATCAATCCGGTAATTCCCGAGGTGGTCAGCCAGGTGGCCTACAACGTCATCGGAAATGACACCACCGTTACTCTGGCCGCCGAGGCAGGACAGTTAGAGTTAAATGCATTTGAGCCTGTAGTATTTTACAAAATTTTTGAATCCATTGACACCATGACAGGTGCTGTCCGTACACTCATTGACAACTGCATCCTTGGCATTACAGCCAACAGAAAACGGTGCGAACAGCTGGTAGAGTCCAGCGTTTCCCTGGCAACCGCCCTCTGTCCCTATATTGGATATAAAAAGGCGGCAGATATTGCCAAACAGTCTCTGGAAACAGGAATTCCTGTCCGGGAGCTGGTTCAGAACTCCGGCCTTCTCACACAGGAGCAGCTGGAAAACGGTCTGAATCTTCTGTCCATGACTCAGCCGGGACATCAGTTCTAGTATAAACACCGTATTCCGGTGAGTTTCACAATCCATAAGCATATACAGACTCCTGGGTTTGTGCTAAAATAGCCTTTGTTTCAGCACTTACTCAGGAGGTTTTTTATGAAATACTTAGAAAAGCATCCGATGATTATGATTGTCATCGGCATTATGGGAATTTCCCTTTCTGCAATTTTTGTCCGGTATTCACAGGCGCCCTCTGTTGTAACCGCCGCCTACCGGCTTTTATGGACGGTTGCTCTGATGGCTCCGGTTGTATTTCTTTCCGGACCAAGGCGCGAAGAACTGTTTTCTACAGACAAAAAGACGGCGCTTCTCTGCGCCGTCAGCGGTATCTTTCTTGCCCTGCATTTTGTACTCTGGTTTGAATCCCTGCGCCACACCTCTGTAGCCAGCTCAACCACAATTGTGTGTACCGAAGTGATCTGGGTGGCCCTGGGCTTCTGCATTTTTCTTGGGGGAAAGCTGTCCGCAAAAGCCGTTCTGGCCATTGTCATTACCCTGGCCGGAAGTATGCTCATTGCCTGGTCAGATTCTGCCTCAGAGGGAAACCATCTTTACGGAGACTTTCTGGCCCTGCTTGCCGCCATCGTGGTTGCTGTTTACACTCTGATTGGACGTGTAGCGCGGACAACCACCTCCACCACCATTTATACCTTTATTGTGTATCTGTTTTCCGCAGTCACGCTGGTGCTTATCACCCTGTTCCAGGGCTGCTCTCTGACCGGATACGGAGCCAGCGGCATTGTTGTGGGGCTGCTGCTGGCTGTATTTTCCACGATCCTGGGACACAGTATTTTCAGCTGGTGTCTGAAATTTCTGTCTCCCACCTTTGTCTCTGCCTCTAAACTGTGCGAGCCTGTGGTTGCCGCTTTGTTCGCCGTATTCCTTTTTGGCGAAATTCCCGGCATTCTTCAGATTGCAGGCGGACTTGTCATTCTGGGCGGAGTCCTTTATTATTCCAGACTGGAAAGCCAGTGTCAGTAGTCGCCGCCCGGCCTGACATACGATGCTTAATACTGTTTCCCAAATAACAGGCCCGGAGCTGCTGCTCCGGGCCTGTTGGTTCGCCTTTTCTGCAATTTCCATGGCCTGCTGCTTCGGCTTTTCTACAATTTCCGGAGCCTGCTGCTTCGGCTTTCCTGCAATTTCCGGGGCCTGCTGCTTCGGCTTTTCTGCCGTTTCCGGGGCCGCCGGTTCGTCTTTTCTTACATAGCCAGAACCTGGTTCCACTTCTCCTCTACTGCCGGAATTCCCTGCTCCATATTTTCCTTAATGCTCTTTAATTCCAGCTCGCCGGGATAATATACCTCTCCGCCTTCCTGAACCGGAACAGAGGATTTCACATCATCTACAATCTTTGTTACAATCTCATCTGTCAGCTCCGGCGTATTGGCCTTGGACGGATCAATGGCAATCATTACCTGAGTCAGGCCTACCTCATCTCCAAAGGTGCCGATTTTCTGAACAGAATTTCCATTAGACAGAACTGTTGCAATCAGATCCAGAGCGATAGAAATACCGCTTCCCTTCCAGTAGCCCATAGGAAGTACTCTCCAGGTTTTTTCGATTTCGCCCGGATCCGTTGTCAGATTGCCGTTGGTATCGTATCCGCCGGGAACAGGAAGCTGAACTCCTTTCAAACGGCAGTCCTCCAGCTTACCGTAAGAGAACTGAGATACTGCGCAGTCAATCACTACATGCTCTCCGTTGCTTCTGGGAACTGCAAAAATCAGCGGGTTATTTCCGATCTTTCTGTCAACACCGCCCCAGGCCGGCATATTGGGACAGGTATTGGACCAGCAGATTCCGATGCAGCCCTGATCTGCTGCCTGCCAGCCGTAGCTTCCGCCCCGCATCCAGTGATTGTTATTGCCCAGGGCAACAATGCCGATGCCGTACTGCTTTGCCAGCTCTACAGCGCGATCCATGGCCTGCTTTGCATTTAACGGTCCAAAACCTCTGTGGCCGTCCCAACGCTCAAAAGCGCCCATGCTCAGAACACAGTCTGCCGTCACCTGAGGATCAATCTCACCCTTCTGAAGATATTCAATCACTCTTGGAAAACGGTTTAAACCGTGGGAATACACACCGGCCAGAGAATTCTGTGCAAAAATCTGCGCTGCATCCTTTGCATTCTTCTCGTTAAAACCATACTTTTTCAAAACACGCTCAAACTCGTTTACCATAACCTCATATTTTACTCTCATCTTGCTTTCTCCTTTTTCGCTTTTATAATGAATCAATTCCTGCTTTTACAATGTGTCAACTCTTACCTTCAGAACAATCTTTTTTACATCCTCTGCCTCTCCCATCTGACAGCAGGGACGATGTACATCCTCCGGGAAAAAGATTGCGTAGCAGCCGTCAGTCATAGGAAGCATAATCTCATTTACCTTGTCATTTTCTTCATAGAACAGAACATCATCCTCAGCCAGTCTGTCCTCTTTTACTCTGCCGTTTTTCTGATCCGGATAAAAACCGATGTATTCATGTCCATGAACCATATACTGCACATCAATATATTTTCTGTGAATCTCCGGACGCTTAGTCTCCTTGGGACCTGTTGTCACCTCGTTGATCTGAAGAATCAGTTTATCTCCGTCCAGGGGATATTTTCCATGATGCATTTCTGTTACATCCGTTTCCCTTAAAATCCGAATTGCCTTTCTGATTGTCTCAGAGTAAGCTGCCGCACTCTCCGGCGCATAAATATGTCCGTAAATCATGGTTTCTCCTCTCTTTCCCGGGCGATTTCTGCCCTCCGGTTTCAGGATCTTTTCTTTCCCTCATTTGCCTCTTTAATGCAATCGATTGCCAACTTCTTTTATAGAATAACAGACGTTTTTCATATTTTCAATATGTAATTTTCACATTTTATCATAGTTATATTTGTGCATATTTCATAAACCAAAATATATTTATAGCAATCGATTGCTTTTTGTTTCAAAAAAATGCGCGCTCTTGCCGTCTTCTCTACCCGGGGCAGGGTGCAAAAGCTGACGCTTTCCTTCCAAATTGCAAAATCACGCCTGCACATTGTGCAGAAGCCGGACCTTTTCTTCTAAATTGCAAAATCTAACTCCTACATTGTGCAGAATCCGGCTCTTTCTTTCTAAATTGCAAAATCACGCCTGTACATTGTGCAGAAACTAGCTCTTTCTTTCTAAATTGCAAAATCCCATCCCCCGCAACGCTTCAAAAAAGGGAGTCACAAGGTCATCGACCTTATGACTCCCCAATCCCCCGCATAGCGTTCCCCGCGGAGGTTTTTTCATTTCATAAAAACATAAAAAACAATTTCCTATGAACCAAAAAATCCGGGAACCGACAACTGCCGGTTCCCAGCCAACTGCAGACAATATGCTTTACGTTGATTCTCTCTCAATAATTTCCGTATAAAGCATCATTCTTTTGGAAACTTCCTTCTTTTCCAGCGCGTTCAGCAAAATGCCGGAGGCATTGCGGCTTACCTCCACCAGCTTATTGTCCAGTGTGGACAGCTGCGGCCTGCAGATCTCGCCGTAAATCGTGTTGTCTACGCCCATAACGGCAATCTGCTCCGGCACTGCGATCCCCTGGCTCTCCATCTCATGAATACCGCCGATTGCCAGCAAATCCACACAATAAACAATGGCATCCACCTGAGGATTTTCCTGAAGCAGCCGTCTGGTTGCCCCCGCCCCCCGCAGAATAGTATTGCGGGGATCCGACAAAGAAACTCCCTCCCAGTCTGCCTGATACAAAAGCTGCTTCTCCGAAGGAATTCCCTGACGCATCATCGCCGTCATAAATCCACGTTTTTTACTGTTGTTGGAAGGAGTTTCCGCATCCATCACAAAGGCTATATTTTTACGGCCCTTGCTGGCCAGAAGCTCCACACATTCCTCAATTCCCCGCTCCTCATCCGCTATAACCGAATACACATTAGGGAGATTCAGATATCCATTTACAATCACAATCGGGATTCCGCTGAGATGCTCATGAATACTCTCCTCCACCTCGCTGGTGCCAAACATGGAACCCATCAAAATAGCTCCCTCTACCCGCCGCTGCTCCAGATGGCGGATATATTCTGCCTTCTTTTTCGGATCCGGTCCGGTGCTTAAAGTAATGCAGGTATAGCCCAGGCGGGTCATCTCCTGCTCAATCACATAAGCCGATTCTGTATGATGAACCACCCGGATATCCTCAATCAGGATTCCGATAATTCTTGATGACTGAGTTACCAGTCCCCTGGCCGCCTCATTGGGAATATAATTATACTTTTCCAAAAGCTGCTGAACCTTTTTTCTGGTATTTTCATTGACACCCGGCTTGTTATTCACCACTCTTGACACTGTACTCGCCGATACGCCAGCCTCTTTTGCAATATCGTAAATCGTTTTTACTGCTTCCATTCTCAACCGCTCTTTTCTGAACTCTCTGCAGCCGTTCAAAAAGCCCGAACCGCCGCCAATCCTTTTTATTATTTTTTCCAAAATAAAACAAATGGCCGGGAATCCTTCTGAAAAGACGCCCAACCATCATTTACATTTGACTCCGATATCCTTAGTTTAACATAAAATACCGGTTCCGTACAAGTTTTCCGTTTTATTTCCCATAATTATTTCATGCCTTCAGCATTTCTCCATATCGTCCCAGGAAGCTGAGTGTCCGTTCATTTTCAGAAGCAAACACCTCCTCCGGACGGCCTTCCTCCACGATCACACCGTCCGCCATAAAAATAACCCGATCAGAAATATCCCGCGCAAAAGCCATCTCATGAGTTACAATAACCATGGCAATATGGAGATCGGCCAGAGACTTAATCACCTTCAGCACCTCTGCTGTCAGCTCCGGATCCAGAGCTGACGTAGGTTCATCAAAAAACAGAATCTTCGGATTCAGAGCCAGAGCCCTGGCAATCGCCACACGCTGGCACTGTCCGCCGGAAAGCTGGCAGGGATAGGCGTCCGCCTTATCCTCCAATCCCATTTTCTTCAGAAGCTCCATGGCGGTCTTCACAGCTTCTTTTTTATCCCGTTTCTGAACCGCTACCGGTGCATCTGTAATATTCTTCAAAACGGAAAAGTGCGGAAACAAATTATAATTCTGGAACACAAGTCCGTAATTCTGACGGATTTTCCGAAGCTCCTGCTTCGGCGCATACACCGTCTCCTCCTGTTCATTGTTCCAGGCTGCCCGCTCGCCCAGATATATCAGCTCTCCGCTGTCCATGGTTTCCAGCATGGTGGCGCACCGCAGCAGCGTAGATTTGCCGGAGCCGGACGGCCCGATAATAGAAACAATCTCCCCCTCTCCCACATGGAGAGAAATGTCCCGTATCACCTCCAACCCGCCAAATGACTTTTTCACATGATTCATTTCCAGTAAATTCATGATGCTGATATTCCTCCGAACCTATTGATAATAAGACAGCTTCTTTTCCGTATGATCCATAACCACTGCCACAATCAGATTAAATACATAATAAAACAGACCTGCTGCCACAAAGGGAATCATACTGGTCTGAGAAGACGCCAGCGCCTTGGCCTGGGTAAACATCTCCAGCACGCCAATGGTAAAAGCCAGAGACGTATCCTTAACCAGAGTGATAACCTCATTCGTCACAGACGGCAGAATCCGCTTAATCACCTGAGGAAGAATAATCCGGAAAAAGGTCTGTGTTCTGCTGTATCCCAACAGCCTGGCCGCCTCATACTGTCCTGCAGGCATGGACTGAATTCCGCTGCGGTAAATCTCCGCAAAATACGCGGCATAGTTGATCACAAATCCGATAAATGCCGCCCAGAGCCGAAAACTGTTTCCCACCTTAATATGAAACAGATAAAACGGTCCGAAATAAACCATCATCAGCTGCAGCATCAGCGGCGTTCCACGCATAATGGAAATATAGACCTTTACTATATTCCTCAGAATGGAATTCTTTGACATTCTTCCAAAGGCAACCACAAGCCCAAGGGGCAGCGAAAACACCAGTGTCACCATAAAAATCTGTATACTGACAAACATCCCTTCCGCCAGTTTGGCAATTATCACACTTAGTTCCATATCAATTCCCGCTGCTCCTTCTGCTTCTTTTTCTTATTTTCCGTCCAGCGCTTCTCCCCTTGGCCGGACAGAATCCTTCTATGACTGCTGCTCCCTCATATCACATATGCTTCAGCAGTCATTTCTCCCTTCGTTGTTCTCTCCCTTAAACTCTTCAGCCTTTATCACTTTTATTTTCCGATTACGGTCACATCACGGCCGAACCATTTATCAGAAATCTCTGCCATGGTACCGTCTGCCGCCATCTCCTCCAGAGCGGCCTGTACCTTGTCGCGAAGCTCTTCATTGCCCTTCTTAAAGCCAATGCCGTACTCCTCTGCTGCCAGAGTCTCATCCAGAATCACATAATTATCGCCGTCAGCTCTCTGCTCAATCTGATAACCGGCTACAATCACATCCATGGCAATCGCATCTACAGCGCCCATTTCCAGATCCATGAATGCCGTATTATAATCTGCAACAGTCTGCAGAGTTCCAAAGCTGCTGCTCAGCTCCTGATTGTCCTTCAGAGCTGCTTCTGCAGAAGAGTCTGTCTGAACCTCTACAACCTTTCCTGCCAGATCCGCCAGAGTTGAAATACCGGAATCTGCTGCCACTACAAATACCTGGCTGTTGTCCATGTAAGGATCGCTCCAGGTATAAGCATCCTCACGTCCGTTCATCGTAAATCCATTCCAGATACAGTCAATGGTTCCTGCTTCCAGTTCCATATCCTTTGCATCCCAGGCAATCGGCTGAGGAACATACTCCAGTCCCAGACGGGAAGCAACCTCCTGAGCCAGCTCCAGATCAAAGCCTGTATACTCGCCGTCGTCACCGACAAATCCCATCGGCGGGAAATCCTGATCAAATCCAACTGTAAAGGTGCCTTCTGCACTGCTCTCAGAGGCCTCTGATGCCGCTTCTGCGGATGTTTCTGAAGATTCTGCGGCAGTAGTCGCTGCCTCGGTCTTGGACTCCTCTGCGGACGTTTTCGCTGCCTCAGCAGAAGAATTTCCTGCGCCTCCGCATCCTGCCAGAGATACTGCCAGCAAACCGGCCATACATGCACTCACAAATCTTTTTTTCATAATATGCTCCTCCTTTTGCCATTTCCGGCGGCATCTCACTCCCCTGCCACCACATCGCTCTACCATAGTAGCATACTAAAGTGTTTCTGTCAAACAAAACTTTTTAAAATCCTGACTTTATTCAGCTTCTACTCCGATTTTCTTCTAAAATGCATAATCCTTCCTGTGGGATTGTGCAGAAATCGCCGGCTTCTCGCTTTTTTGCAAAATTCTGGCTTCGCTTTGTGCAAGAATCGCCTGGTTTCTGCTTTTCTGCAAAATCCTGGCTTCGCTTTGTGCATATATCGCCGAGTTCTCGCTTTTCTGCAAAATCCTGGCTTCGCTTTGTGCATATATCGCCTGGTTTCGGCTTTTCTGCAAAATCCTGACTGGATTTTGTGCATATATCGCCTGATTTCTGCTTTTTTGCAAAATCCTGACTGGACTTTGTGCATATATCGCCTGGTTTCGGCTTTTTTGCAAAATTCTGGCTTCGCTTTGTGCATATATCGCCAAGTTCTCGCGTTTTTGCAAAATCGCTCATGATAATAAACATAAAACAAGCACCCGTCATTTAAAAACTCCGATGAAAACTTTGAATCAAAAAAGGCATTGCAAAACAGGTTTTTCGCATCAAATATGGCATACTCATAGCAAGTAAAAAACCATATCCAGTAGAATTACCGTATTTTGCAACACCCTTAACAATCGCATCCTGCTGACATACAGCGTGACACAAACTCTACCTCATCACGCTGACATACAGCGCGACACAAACTCTACCTCATCACGCAGCCACACAGCGCGACACAAACTCTACCTCACCCCGCAGACATACAGCGCGACACAAACTCTACCTCGTCACGCAGACAACCTACAACCGTTACTCCACTCGGCGCGCCACTACAACAAACCGGCCATCTTCTGTATAATAGCTGCAGGTAGATAAAATAATCAGCTGATCTCCAAATTCCGGCCAGCTTCCGGTATCATAAAAAGAATACTGTCTGAGCAGGCCCATAAACTCATCAAACTTGTCCTCAGTCATATCTCCCACATATTCATAATACCGGAATCCCTCCTGATTTTCATAAACCAGTTTCGTCCGGAAAGCAGCAAAAATTTCATAACGGCGGTTCTCATCCGGCGTATCAAACTCCAGAACAGAATGCCTGTTACGATAAGCCTCAGATTCATACTCATCCAGCTCACCAAACATCGTTCCATTCTTCATATTGTGGGCATAAATAATCATGCTGCCGCTGTCCGTATCGCAGAAATCACCAATAAACGGAGTTCCGCTTACAGAACTCTTTCCATAAAAATCGCGACGAATATAATACTGCATGTCATCCGGCGTATGCATCACAGGATAATCCACCTTTGTACCGGGGATTCGCAGCCATCCGGCAAAATCCGGATTCTTCTCCTTCAAAAGAGCATAATTGCGCTTTGGCTTCTCCTCCTGCACACTATTTCCCAAAGTGTCCCCATTCCCGGCGTCTGACTGCTGTTCCGTCCCGGAAGCAGCAATATCTCCGGAAACATCCTGGCTGTCTTCCGCATTGCCTTCCTCCGCCATTTCAATCAAATCATCAAAGGTACTTTTCTCACGACGGGCATTCACAAGAGTTCCTGTAATTCCAAAAACAGAAACTGCAAATACTCCGATACACAAAACCATCAGAATCCGCCACACAACTTTTTTCGGGCTTCTTCTCTCTTCCAAATCCATGCTGTCTCTCTTCAAGAAATCTTCCTTTCCGCCTGCCCGGATACCGGTTTCCGATTTTCATATCTGCCCGGTTTCACCCCTTCGCCAGACTGCATTTCATAATAAAATCTTTCCTTTCCATAAGTAAACCATTTCCAGTCCCTTTCGTCAACCGGTTTCCATGGTTTTCCTACTCAGAAAAAATATTCCCTAAACAGAAAAAGCGAGGCGGCCATACCGCCGCCTCACAAATCAACCACTATTCCATTTGCTTCAATCCATGCGCTTCCTGAATACCATCAAAGCAGCCATACCGCAGCCGGACAATACTGCCATAAGAATCCAGAAAGAAAGCATTGTAGTATCACCGGTTTTAGGAAGTCCTGCTAACGGAACTCCCTCATCAAAAATCTGCGTCAAACCGCCTAAAGGCGTTTCATTATCGCCAATTTCTATAAGTCCGTCACCTTTTGCATTGCCAGGACCGGGGCCAGGTGTGGGATCAGATCCTCCACCAGAGGAAGAACCGCCGCCTCCTCCTCCACCGCCGCCAGGACGGCTGTAGCTGTTGGCAAACAAAATATTCTGCGTTTTTTCTTCGCCGGAAGCCTCCTCATCTGCTGCCCAAATCTGAGTAAACAAACCACCATTATCATCATTCAATACCTGAACCGTTACCTGATAAACCCTTTTATCATAAGTAAAACGATTCTGAGGTTCAGAATTCTGATAAATCCGATACTCATAATTTCCCGGTACTGTATAAGTAATCGGTCCAAATGAAGACTTTCCGCCATTTACCAGCACCAACTCTGCAGACGAAGGCATAGGAGCATTCGATGTTACTGCTTCTAATTTCAGCTTATACGGAACATCTGACGGAATTCTGCTGCCGCTTACCGTAACCTCTACAGGAATCGAAGCGGTGCAGGATATCTCCTGTGCAAATGCTGCAATCGGAAGCAGTAAAACTGCAAGCACTGCCGGAACGAGCGTATGAAAAACAAGGTTTCTTAATCTCTGATACATATCTATTTCATTGCACCTCCTTCGTGCTTATTTTTCCTCCAGCCGACCAAAAAGAATCATACGGCCATTGGTTGTTGCATCCACACAGGTGGACATTCCCACAATCCTGTCCTCTGCCGTTACTCCAATATCCCGGTACTGCTCCGATTCCTCTTTCAGATAATCCAGCAGCGCCTGCATATTGCAGGACTCCCCGGGAGTATAAATCAGCTTATCATAAGCATCTGCCTGAATACAGGCAAACAAGGTAATTCCATAAGTCTTATGAGGAAGATACAGCGTACCTGTCTCATGAGACTCAAAATAATCTGTTTCAACAAATTCCATTACATCCCCGAACATTCCCCCATTTTCCATGTGGTGTCCGTAAATCAGATTATACTGGTCTGAAAAATCCGGGCTGTTTAAGCAGGACAGGAAAATAGCGCCAGACAAAGAAAACTCTCCGTAAATGTCCGTATTTACATATTTCATATCGTCCTCGCCCTGAACCACAGGATAATCAATGTGGGTTCCGTCAATGGTAAGCCAGCCCCGTGTTTCCGGATTCAGCGCCATCAGCTCCTCCAGAGACAGGTTATCCTCGGTACCACTGTTTTCCGGCGGCTTGTATTTCAGCAAGTCACTGGTCAGGAAGGCTCCGCTGTTGATCATGTAATTATCCCAGAGGGAATAACCGCCATAAGCCAGCATCAGAATTATCATGCACACGGCTATCAGGCTTAATATAAAATTTCCAATTCTAGCAAGCTTAACAGCTATTTCCACTCCTGTCCTCCTGTTAATCCAGAATTTTCATTCGCTGTCCTCCCGATGCTTCCCCGCCGGACATTCCGGCGGGGAGCCGGGGCTGCCGGAGCAGCTTTTTTAGATTTTACAATCTATGATTTCTTAAAATTCTGTCATTCGCTTTTATTAAATCTCATCATCCTCGCGTTTCTTCTTGCCCAGTACCACTGCGCCCAGACCGCCTGCTGCTGCTACTAAGAGAACGTAGGGAGCGAAGGTCATTGCAACGCCGGTTGCCGGACCTACATCCTTGCGGTTGATGAATTCTACCGTTATTCCATCTGCTGTCAGAAATCCCTCTGCATTGTCCTCTTTTACAGTAGTAGTATATCCATCTGCTGAATAATCAGTCTCTGTTACTGTATACTTATCTTTTTCAGACAGACCGTAAATATGCAGGGTCTCGCCGTCCATTAACGTAAAAGTCTGTGTTAGTCCATCTGTAATATGAATAGTTTCCGCTTCACCAGTCTTTGGTGTCTTTACAGCCATATACTTCTCAGCGCCTTCTTTATCTGCATCATCGCCGTCAATCGTAACTGTGAAGGAGAATGGCTTATTTTTATGACCCTGGTTACCGGTTACAGTTTTCTTTATGATGAAATCATGGATATCATCATTCGGTGTGCTGCCATCGCCGTAAGAATTGACAATCTTCAAATTATCTTCCTTAGCAGTATCTCCGTCTTTTACTACCTTAACTGCCTCTACCTCATAACCATCTGTTCCATTAACTACATATACATAAACGTGTCTCGGAGTTACATCATAGGTAATTCCATCATAGGTATCCTGTGTTTCTGTTACAAGATAGTGATAAACTCCAGGCTCTGTAAATTTGGTTGCGTCTACCTTGATTTTTCCTGTTTTGGTGTAAGAAGCTAACACCTTATCGCCAGGAGCAAAGCTGAAATTATTCGCTGTATCTAAAGTCAAGCCATCTTTAACACCGGCAGAAACCACTGCGCCTTCAAAAGTACTTGCATCGCCCTCTGTTATTGTAAAACGGAAAGTGGTATTCGGCGCATGGGTATTTCCATCTGTAGTAACTTCCTTGGTCAAATTAAACTCTGTTACTTCGGCCCATGCCATTCCATTCATAGATAAAACCATTGCACCTGCTAGAGTTGCTGCTGCCATTCTCTTATTCATTCTTCTCTTCATAATTATTTATCCTCACTTTCCTTGCTTATTCATTTTTATTTACTGCCGCTTTCCGCGGTAATAATTCAAATCAGAAAATCAAAAACTTCTTTTACAGGCTGGAGCGCCGGAGCACCGCCAAAACCTTTCCTTTGATTTCACTCTGATTGACTGCTCCGAAATAGCGGCTGTCCTTTGCGCCGTTTCGGTAATCACAGAGAATAAAATACTGAGTTTCTTCCAACACTACCGGATAGGCAACCTCATCTCCATATTTTGGAGTGGGATAAAAGATATCTGATTCAAATACGGCACTGTTGTTAATCTTCAGTGTGGAATCATCTGTTACCTCCACACTGTCGCCGCCTTTGGCAACGATTCGTCCCACATACTGCTTTCCATCCTTCTCAAATACCACTACATCCTGAGAATGGAAGTTTTTTTCCAGCCGGTAATACAAAAGTACATCTCCTGAGCTGATTCTCGGTGACATATCATTGTTTTTCATGGGAGTGACTCCAAAGAACACTCCAAACAGCAAAACCATGAAAACTATCATCCAGGTCAGCTTGATAAAGAACGAAGTAATTTCACTCCAGTCTGCCAGTCTGTGGATTCTGGCCCGTATAACACGTTCCGGAGTCAACGGTTCTTTTGATTTTTCTTTCTTTTGTTTACTCATGGGCAGGGCCCTCGGAGAGCTTCTTTTTCAAAGAAGCAATCTCCTCATCCCTTTCCTGCAAACGAGCTTCGTATCGCTCCTGCTGAATTTCATATGCAGAACGGTATTCCTTCTGAAGCTGTTCCAGCTTCTTCCACACATCCATCTCGCTTACACCGCCAAGCAGCTTCTTTCGGAATCTCATTCCCTTGAAAAGTTCCGCGATGTCATCCATGTTCTTTGCACTCATAAGCAGAACTCTCCTTTTTAATCATCGTCCCGAGATTTTTTCACCCGCCTTCTGCTTCGGCCAAAACCTGTCAGGCCGATGGCTGCCATAGCAAGCATTACCAGATATGGCAGGTTGTCTGTGAAGATTCCAGTTGGTACTATCAGAGGTTTGTTATTCTTAAAAATAACCTTGTTACTCTGTGAGCCAGTTTTATATGTATATATTCTGGATTCCTGGAAAACTCCATTTTCATCTGTACCGTGAGAGGTTTTATATCCATCTGTGCTGTAATCATCCTCTTCTATAACCACTTTTTGATCCACAGGAAGACCGATTATCGTAATCTCTTCATTATGCTTTAAGGTAAATTTTCCATTAGCCGGTATGGTTCCGTTTGTTCCATCAGTCTTTTCGTACTTCCAACCGCCTTTTGGATTGTTATTTGCATCCTTTACAGTAAATTCAAAATCTTTATTCCGATCTCCCAGCTGTCCATCTACAACCTTCTTGACAGTCAAATCTCTGACTTTCTTTTTATTGGTTACTCTAATACTTACAACAGGAGAATTTCCCAACTCCTTTCCTTCCTTTGCAATTACGCAAATGGAATCTGTGCCGCTCTCCACCTGTTCAGCCGGAGAATCCTTTACCAACTCGTAGGTCGGTGCAAAATAATCAGCGCCCGGAGAATTTTCCGTAATTTCTATTTTGGTTCCTCCTACCAGTCCTTGAATTACTGCATGTTCTCCTGCTTTCAGAACAATGTTTCCGTTTTCGACCGTCCTTTTCGTACCATAGATTTCCGTATCATTCTGATACCAGAAGTATTTGCCGCTATATGGAACACCTCCCAGCTTCACGTGAATCGTATAGCTGTCATCAGAGGTCTGTCCATCTGCCATTTTCTTTTCAATTTTCAGGTTGAACTGATTATCTGCTGCTACCTTGTTGTTAAATTCGATATACGGATTCTCGCTTACCAGCATATCGCCTGTCTGGGCAGCAAATCCTTCTCCGGAAGTACTTCCGCTAGGAACAATATTTCCGTTCTCATCTACGACATCGACTCTCACTCCGTCAATAGAAACTTCGTATTTGTCGCTGGTTGCTCCGATTTCCTGAATGTAAAATCTGCTGGTATCAAGAATCGCTTCATCATCCAGCTGTGCTGACTGGTTATGCTTCAAGTTAATGATTCCATTCTCCGCAATTTCTCCAGCAATCGGCACGTTCGGTTTGGTAATATCGTAAATATAGTAATGACCCTCATATACTTCGTAATTTCCGCCCTCTCCGTCATAATCAATAAATGTTCTAAACGTAAAGTTCAGATCCTCTGCATATTGGACGTTGGCATACTCCAGGTTTTTCTTAAAGTTAATTGTTCCGGCCGGAATAGTCTGAAGATTAAATCTAATCTTACAGTTTGACTCTCCACGTCCACGCTCCAGATAGAAAAACTTAAAGGTGTGATCCGTATAATCCTTAAATATCCGCTTGCCGTTTTCCAGAGTTTGAAAATTCTCATTCAGCCACTGCGTTGATTTTCCGGCGGCTGTCATAATAGAATACAGATCCTCTGCATCAAATTCTGTATTTTTTCCGTTATTATCAACCTGAACCTCACCTGTTGCAAAGTTAATATGACCTGCTGCTGAAGCGTGCAGCGCGCCTAAATCCAGAACAAGAACGTCGTCGATGAATACCCATACGTCATCATCACCGTCAAATTCAAAGATCATATCATCCTGTGTAATGGTTCCATCTGGTTTTGTCCAAATTGCCTGACCTTTCTTTGGCTGAATAAACTTTGCTTCTACTGTCATTCCAAACAGGTAGTCTGCACTATTTGTTATCTGTCCATCCGCATTCATAGAGTTAAACGGCAGGAATTTTGCCTTATACTCTGTCGGCTTATTATATACTGTAAAATCATTGGTATCCCTGTTATATTTTGCAAAATTCTCAGCTGCATTATAGTAATAATATCCGCTTTCATCATATTCGGACTTCAAAAAGATGCTTCCTGTATCCGCATAAGATTCCACAGCCCTGTTATTATCTGTATTAAACAGATAGCTCAGATTTCGGTTTGTTGCTTTTGTTGAGGTTAATTTAGGATAACCATTAGAAAGCTGAGCCTCAACTACATTCCGGACAACGCCGTTTGTATAAGTATTCCATGGATAATTTTCCGTATTTCCATAGCTTCCGTCATAGAAATGAAATACTCCATCGTCGAAATTAACATCGTCTGCATCGTAGTTAAACAGGTTTACCTTTATCTTTCCCGTAATATCTACAGTTTCCACAGTCTTTGCTGGTGTCGTATCTACTTTTTCATATACAATATAGATATTGTTCTCAAGACTTGTCTCTCTCTCATCATTATCGGGCCTCTGGCTTTGGTTGCTGTATCTCCACCCACGGTCTGAATTGTAATAACAAATCCATTTAAGTTCCTCTCCCTGACTGCTTCCTACGTGAGCACTCTGGAACAGATATCCATCTGTCTCTTTTACAAACTCATCGGCTATGGTTTCTATACTTGTCCAGGTCTGGTACGTTACCTGATATTTGCCCAACTCAGTATCAGAAGCACCCTTTACCGGCTGACCATTGGTATCAACCAGATGTACTTTTTTGCTCTTCTTTCCGTAGGTTATCGTAAAATACGAGAACCCGTCCACCACAAACGCCGTCTCAACCACAGCCGCCTCGCCGTCTGTCTCAATGACCTTCAGCGTTCCCGGCTCTGCGTTGACCGTATCCATAATCGTCTCAACCGGGTTTTCCGGATCCGCCTCCTCGATAATCACATCATCAAGAATTTCCTCTTCAAGTGGAACCGCATCTGCGTTCAGGCTCATAAGAGACATGGTCATAGGAACCGCTGCTGTTTCGTCTTCTTCTACAGTCACTGCCTTTGCCACAGTTTCTATCCGGATTCCCTGATCCGTTTCTGCGTGATGCTGAACCTTTAACGTTCCCACATCTACATCATCCGGAAGAAGATTTGCATCCATTCTGATCTTGACCTGAACCTCACTTCCAGGCTCCGGTTCTATCTCTTCATCATTCAGCCAGAAGCCGATGTCCAAAGCCATCATTCCGCCATATTCCTCATTGGCTTCGTCCAGGACATTCTTTACATCCTGATATTCATTTCCATCTTCTGTCAGATATCTGGCTCTCAGTTCTGCGCCCTCAGGAATGGTTCCTCTCTTGGCTGTCACATCTACCAGAATATTTTCCGCGCCGTCTACCGGCATACTGTATCGGGTCAGTGCATTGGAATCTGTAGCTATCAGAGACATATCATCCAGCCCCAGGCTTCCTGTTGTGGTCAGAAAACCAACTGCCGTTCCCTCTTCCACGCTGGTCAGCTCATAAATCTCGCCCTCCAGCTCATCTGCCGGCTTTTCCTCCGGAATCTCTGTTTCCACTTCCTCACTGTCAGAAGGTGTGGCCGGCATTCCGTTGGAAGGTGTTGCTGTCTCAGCTTCCTCACCTGTTTTTGTTGTATCAATCACAGGGGAAGGTGATGTTATCAGCTCTGCATCAGACTTTACATTTACCGGTATCACAAATTCCGGTGTGTGCTTTTCATCAACTGCAACCGTGACTTTCTGATCCTTCTCAGAACGATTGACTGCCAGTAACATCAACTCTTCTGTGCCGTCTATTACATAATCATCACGTTCGCCTTCAACCAGCTCACTCTCTTCGATTCTTGCAAAGATTCTCAGTTCTGTCCGATTTCCCTTTTTCCCGTTTTCCAGATTTAATTCATAATAATCGCCCGGCTCCAGGAAAAAGTCTTCATATTCTGCGCTACTTCCGCCTGTGAATTCCACATCTGCCCGTGCATCTCCGGCAATGGCATTCTGCAAAGCTTCATACAGCTCTTCTCCTGTCAGCTGGAAACGATGAAGCTCATTTCCATTTGACGGTGTTGCTGTGTCAACGGTATTGCTGGGAGTTGCCAGACTGCTTTCTCCGGAAACAATCACATTGGATGCATTCGCAATACTTCCGGCATTTCCCATAACCATACTGGCGCAAAGCATTGCTGCACAGAACCGTTTTCCTTTATGGCTCCAAAAATACTGGGTTTTTCTTTTTATTTCGTTTATGTGATTTTGCATCCTGGAATTTTTTCCCATTGTCAGTTATCCCTCCCTCTTCTTTATTTTTCTATTCTTCTGTCTTCCTGTTTTAACCATTTTCCGCTTCCTCCCCTTCTTCGCCGTCTAACGCACTGTCAATCAGTTTCAGAAGCTCCAGCGCACTGCGAAATCCCTGACGTTCATTTTTTTCTGCCCAGATAACATCTCCCTGCCAAGTTGCGTTCTGCCGATACCGGACATGTACAATAAAGGTTCCTTTTCCTCCATTTTTATTGTGTAAACGTGATGCATCCATTTGAAGTTCGACCCCTTTCCTATGTTCTTCTCCGGCAACGGGTTTCTTAGCTGAAAAGGAACGGCTGTCTGTAGAACTCTGTGGAAAATTCCATTGATTAAACAGATCTTCTATAAACCGAACCATCTCTATAGTTCCTTGAAAGGACAGAGGCTCATCTGAATATTGATGCCAAATCCGTCCGCTGTATTCCCCATTATTTCCCCCGTCAATTCCGATACAAATCAGATTAGGGGCAAACAGATTGTAAACGACTGTCCTCATTTTGCTCACCTCTTATGTATAAAACTTTACCAAATGCATTCTTAAAGAAACTCTTAAAAATTAATTATTTTTTCGAAAAAATTATAAAAAAAAACAGATAAGCGATTTTTTTTGTGCACTTATCTGTTTCTCTTCTATCTCAATATATTCTTTTTAAATTCCATGTAAATCTGCCAGCGACGCCACCGTATAGCTGATGGAGGCCTTTGTGTGGATCTGATCTCTCAGACGGTTTTTGATTCTCTGATATATGAGCTCACAATTTTCTTTATTTGTTCCAACCAGCATAATCAGGTACTGAGACTGATTATATCTGGTAAAGGTATCGCCCTCTCTCAGACATCCGCAAATCACCTGTTCCAGATCTGACGCGCGAAGCTTCAGCTTTTCCGGATTCCGGATCGCCTTTCCCTCGTAGTCGCTCAGAGTACAGAGCATCAGGTAAATGGACTTTCCAAGACGCTCCATATTTCGGTAAAGGTCCGGTAATCGCAGAAATATGCGCCCTTTCTGCGTTCCTCTTTTTTCTCACATAATTCCCGTTTTATAAGTTCCATATCTCCCGGCAGGTCATGGGATCTCCGGCTGATTTTCTCATAGCATTCCAGCATCTCCGGCGTGGGATCCAGCCCCATCTCATCGGAATACATCTGAACCATCTTTTGATAAATCTCCAGGGCTCTTTCATTTTCTCCCTTTGCCAAAAGAGCCTCAATCTGAGCCAGCTGCCAGTTTTCATATGGAAACAGACTGACCGCCTTCTCATACAGCGCTTCCAGCTCTTCGTTCTTCCCTTTGTGTCTGAAATAATCTGACAGCCAGTAAACGCAGGTATCAAAAATCATCTTCAGCTTCAGATTCTCCTCAATCACCCATATTTCCGTGGAAATCTCGGGAAGAAGCTCGCCTTTGTACAGTTCCAGTGCCCGACAGTAATAACCGGCTTTTTTGTCCTCATCCAATTCTGTTTCCCCGGCTTGTGCCAGCTCCATAAAACTCTGGACATCTGTTCTTACCGGAACCTCTGAACCTGCCATATATCCTCCTTCTGTACGGGTAATGTAATCGCAGTCCGGAAGCCCTGCTGCCGGAAAATGCTTTTTAACCTGATGAAAAAGGTTATTAATACTGTTGTTGGGATCTGCAACGTCTCTTCTGTCATACATTGCATCTATCAATTCTTTTTTGGAAATTTCTTTATTTCCTCTCAGCCATATTAGCTGCATCAGCTGAATAAACTTCAGGGTGTTTTTTCTTCCCAGCAAAATCTCTTTTCCAAGATACTGTACGGAAAATCCGCCAAGCATATATACATTCAGCTGTTCTTGTTTTTGGGTTTCCATTTTACCCCCCCCGAAAAAAAATGCTGCAATAATCGGAGACCGTTATCGATTAGATACAGTTTTCTACCTGGAAACAGTATAGCACAAAATACGCAGAAATACCATAAATTCTGCAATTTTTATGTATGTATGTTTTACCACTTTTTTATCTTTTTTTAATACAATGTTTCCTCTCCTGAAGCTATTGTATTGTTTTTTTTCAGAAAAAACAATCCCTTTGGCAAGAACATACATTTTCTGGCCTCGAAAAGACAAAGAGGAGACTGGAATTGACACATATTTTTATGATAAAATAAAACAGAAGGGAATGTGATGATTATGAAAATCGCTATTGTAGATGATGATCGAAGTTATATAGAGCAGGTGAAAATTCTCTGCAAAGATTTTGAAACCAGAACCGGCGAACCGGCAGAGCTTACCTGCTTTTTGGGAGGATCTGATTTTCTGGACAAATTTCAGCCCGGTATTTATCAGAT
This sequence comes from uncultured Clostridium sp., assembly GCA_900540335.1. Lineage (GTDB taxonomy): Bacteria > Bacillota > Clostridia > Lachnospirales > Lachnospiraceae > Brotaphodocola. Next base: position 32,661 of record UQFC01000020.1, read on the forward strand.
TGTTTTTATGGATATTTTTATGAAAGGGATCACCGGAATTGACACAGCCAGAAAGCTGCGGGAAATCGATCACACCTGTCTTCTGGTTTTCCTCACTTCCTCCAGTGATTTTATGCCTGATGCCTTCTCATTTCATGCCTTTGATTATATTACCAAACCGTTTTCTGCAAAACGGATCTTTCAGGTCCTGGATGATGCCAGGAAACATTTTCCAAAGCAGAAACCCAGTATCAACATTGTCAGCGGCCGGCAGACAATTCCTCTCCTGCTGTCTGATATTGTGTCTGTGGTAAATGATGCTCATTATCTGGATATCCGCACAAAGGACGGAAAACATCTGCGCAGCCGCATGACTGCAGAAAATTTTCTCCGGCTTACCGGCCACGATCCCCGTTTTCTGTCAGCCAACCGGGGAATTCTTGTCAATGCGGATTATGTAGACGCCCTTACAAAGGAAGCCTGTATTCTGACTGACGGCACAAGCTTTCCTGTCCGTGTCCGGGACAGCCAGAAGCTGGAAAATGCTCTTCGCCAATACCATTTTACCTGGCTTCGCAGCGAACATCATCACAGGCACACCTGAATTTTTCTTCGTATTCCTGCAAAACAGGCATTTTCCAAAAAACTTTCTTCTTATTATAAAGGGGGATCCTATTATGAATTTTCTGGCAAGTCTGGTTCAATTTCTTGTTCTGATTCCCGCTGCCCTCCTGTGCTATCTTCCCATGAAAAGCAAGCTGCGCTATTCTCCCGCCCGCACAGCAGGACTTTTTGCACTTGTATATCTTTTTTTCATTCCTGCTGCCGCATGGTTTCTGACGATTTTTCACATTGGCGCCAATGCAGTCATGTTTCCGGTTATTTTTATTTCCTTTTTGTTTTACTGGAAAACGCTGGACGTGTCTCTTTCTAAAGCCCTTGCTGTTTATACCCTCAACTGCTCCCTGCTTTCCTTTTGCTACCTCTATTCTATTGCCTTCAGCGCCTGGCTCCATCCCTGCGGGACGTATCTGGATGTTTTTCTGGATACCGTTTTGTTTCAGCTTTTTGCCTCTCTTTTTTTAACGCTGATTCTGTCTGTTTCCTTCATCAAAAAGCTTGCCCACCTGATCGAATGTCTGGATATTGATCACATCTGGTATATTACCCTGCCTGTTTCCGGCTTTTTCCTTTTGTTTAATATCCAGCTTATTCCCCATTCCTACGAAACCCTGTACGTCAACCGCGTTTTTTTCATATTCCTGATCTGTATCACTCTCCCCCTGGGACTTCTTCTGTTTCTCTGCGTTCTTTTCTATCATACGGTTGTTCTTTTGATCGACTCGTTTCATCAGACGGAACGGACGCATTTTCTTGAAATCCAGGCAGAGCAGTACAACCTCCTTTATAATCATATGGAACAGACGCGGCGCCTGCGCCACGATTTTAAGCATTCTGTCCATGCGCTTTCTGTTCTGGCAAACAGCGGAGACATGGAAAGCCTGAAGAAATATTTGGCGGACTATGAACAGCAGGTACTGATTCTGGATCAGCTGCGCCCCTTCTGCAAAAATGCGGCGCTCAATGCCCTTTTTAATCACTATTATGCCATGGCACAATCTGCAGAAATCCGGACAGACTGGCACATTTCCATTCCTGATCCTCTGACGGTTTCCACTCTGGATCTGTCCAGTCTTATGGGAAATATTCTGGAAAATGCCATTGCAGGCTGCCGGACTGTTCCGGAACAGGAACGGTATTTCATTCTGACAATTGAAGTTCTGGAAAAGAACAGTCTGTATATTGTCTCTTCCAACAGCTCCGATGGAAACCTGAAAAAGGAGTCCGGAATTTACCAGACCACCAAAAATCATGGAGGCGGCAGGTCACAGACAGAACACGGAATCGGCCTGTATTCTATCCGGACTCTGGCTGAAAAATACAACGGAATGTCGCAGTTTTCTTATGAAAACGGACAGTTTTGTGTCGATGTGGTTTTAAAGCTTTAATTTCTCATAAGATATTTTCTCACAAGAAAGAAGCTCGCAAGCGAGCTTCTCCGCCTGCGGCGGG